>DASZNX010000488.1:0-1524 GCA_035551075.1 Gemmatimonadales bacterium
GCCCGACCTGGCAGCGCCGCGTTTTCAGTCAACATGACTTCAGCAACCTCTCTTCGTGTACACGGGGACAAACGTCAAGACGTACGGATCACACCCGCCGTACGTCTGCGTTGCGCAGGTCGGCGACGGTCGGGAAGCCGTCGATTGCCATCAGTAGGTCGAGCTCGGCCAGAATTGAGCGCAGCTGCTGCACGACGCCGTCGGCCCCGCCGACCGCGAGCGCGTAGGCGTAAGGCCTGCCGACCGCGACGGCGGTTGCGCCCATCGCGAGTGCCTTGGCGACGTCAGAGCCGCTGCGCACGCCCGAGTCGAAGATCACGGGTTTGTCGCCGGCTGCGCGCACGACGTCGGGCAGTAGCTCGATCGCAGGGAGCCCGCCGTTCGCCTGGCGTCCTCCGTGGTTGGAGCAGTAGATGCCGTCGACGCCGCAATCGAGGGCACGGCGGGCGTCGTCGGGGTGGCAGATACCCTTCAGCACGATCGGCAGGTCGGTGAGCTCGCGCAGCCACGGCAGGTCTTCCCACTGCAGCGAGTTTCCCCACACGCTGATCCATTCACGGGTGGCCGCCTTGAGGTCTTCATGAGGGGGCTTCTGGAGTCGCCGCAGGAAGACATCGTCGGTGAAGTAGTTGGCAAGCACATAGCCGCGTAGCTGTGGGAAGTTTCCGGTGTTGAGATCGCGCGGGCGCCATCCGGTCGTCCAGGTGTCGAGTGTGACGACAATCGCCTTGTAGCCCGCGCGCTCGGCGCGGTGGACGAAGCTCGCGGCGAGTTCGCGATCATTGGGCGTGTAGAGCTGGAAGAACATCGGGGTGTCTCCGCAGTGCGGCGCCACGTCCTCCATCGCATCCATGGTCAGTGTCGACGCGATCATCGGCACTCCCGTGCGCGCAGACGCTTGGGCGGTGTGGATGTCACCGTGGAAGTCCTGCGAGCAGAGCCCGATCACGCCGATCGGAGCCATCAGCAGCGGCGTCGGCAGATCGATCCCGAACAGCGATGTCGTCAAGTCCCGGTTGTATGCGCCGTTCAGCATGCGAGGCACGAGTCCCCACTTCTGGAAGGCGGATACGTTGGCGCGCTGGGTCTGCTCGTCGCCGCAGCCTCCGGCGACGTAGGAGTGCACCCACCAGGGAAGCACCTCGGCTGCCTTGCGCTCGAGCGACGCGAAGTCCACCGGATACCGGGGCGCTTCCCCGTCGAGTCCGTCGAAGTAGATGTCGAACTGAAAATCGCCGAACTGTCGAGCCTTCAGTTCTTGATCCAGTGCCATTCTGTTCTCCTTCAATCGAGTTTCGTATACGGTACTCCGAATACGCAGTTTGTCAAGGCCTCGAATACGCGTCGGGCGCTCGACAGGAGCCGGTGGACCTCCACGGCGCCAAATCGGCCGCGTCGGACGGTCCACGCGTGATGGATACCGAGCACCGTGCGCAGTACACGCAGAGCGCTAGACCGGGTGCGTGGCATCATCGGTCGAACCGATCCAGCGATCGCCGTCGCGGCTCGCGGACGAGGCCTACG
>DASZNX010000489.1:0-2971 GCA_035551075.1 Gemmatimonadales bacterium
GTGCTCGCGGCACAGTTCGGCTTCCTCCCCGGCACGCTGTGGCTCGTTATCGGCGTGGTCCTGGGTGGCGCCGTGCAGGATTTCACGATCCTCTTTTGCTCGCTCAGGCGCGACGGCAAATCGCTGGGTCAGATGGCCAAGGAAGAAGTCAGTCGAGTGACCGGCGTAACGGCGATGATCGCGGTGCTCGCGATCATGATCATCCTGCTCGCGGTGCTGGCGCTGATCGTCGTCAATGCGCTCCGCGCATCGCCCTGGGGCCTTTTCACCATCGCCTGCACGGTCCCCATTGCGTTGCTCATGGGCTGGTGGATGAAACGGTGGCGGCCCGGCAAGGTAGGCGAAGCGTCGATCGTCGGCGCCCTGCTGCTGCTCGTCGCGCTGGTCGCGGGTGGTCGCGTCGCAGCCTATCCGCCGCTCGCGACGGCCTTCACACAGGGCGGGATATCGCTGACGTGGATGATGATTGCGTACGGATTCATCGCTTCGGTGCTGCCCGTGTGGATGCTGCTGTGCCCGCGCGACTATCTCTCGACGTTCCTCAAGATCACGACCGTGCTGGTGCTGGGCGTCGCGATTCTGGTCATTCTGCCGCCGCTCCGCATGCCGGCGCTCACGCCGTTTGCGACAGCGGGTGAGGGGCCGGTCTTTGCCGGCAAGCTCTTCCCCTTCGCGTTCATCACGATCGCGTGCGGCGCAATCTCCGGCTTCCACTCGCTCGTCGCTTCCGGCACGACGCCAAAAATGATCTCCCGTGAGACGGACGCGCGCGTCATCGGATACGGCGGAATGATCATGGAGTCGTTCGTGGGCGTGATGGCGATGATTGCGGCGTGCACGCTCGATCCCGGCGTCTACTTCACCATGAATACCACGCCGGCCGCGCTGGCGGGCGCATCGCAGGTGCTCCAGCAGGCGGGATTTGTCGTGACCCCCGAGTACATGCAGGCACTCGCGCAGCAGATGGGCGAACAGACGTTGATCGCGCGCACCGGCGGCGCGCCGTCACTCGCCGTCGGCATGGCCCATATCTTCTCCGGTTTTACCAGCGCCCTCGGCGGCAAGACATTGACAGCGCTCTGGTATCACTTCGCGATCATGTTCGAGGCGCTGTTCATTCTGACCACGATCGACACGGGGACGCGCGTCGGTCGCTTCATGCTCCAGGAAATCGTCGGGCATGTCTGGCCGCGGTTCGGGCAGACGTCATGGCTGCCCAGCGTGTGGCTGGCCAGCGGCGCCGTATGCGCCGCCTGGGGATACTTCCTCTATCAGGGGGTCGTGGATCCGCTGGGCGGGATCAATTCGCTCTGGCCGCTCTTCGGCATTTCGAACCAGCTGCTAGCGGCGGTGGCGCTCTGCGTCGCGACAACGATCCTGATCAAGATGGGACGCCAGCGATATCTCTGGGTCACGCTGTTGCCACTGGCGTGGTTGATCACGGTCACGATGACGGCGGGTTACCAGAAGGTCTTTTCAGCCGATCCGAAGCTCGGCTTTCTCTCCCATGCAGCTTCGCTGGCAGACTCCACCGTACCCAACGCGTCGCGGTTGATCTTTAACGATCGGCTCAATGCCATCGTAGCGCTGTTCTTCATGGCGGTCGTCGCCATGCTGGTGTTCACCTCGGTCCGCGAGTGGTGGCTCGTGCTTTCTCGGCGCAAGGCGGCTGTGGTGCATGAGGGGCTGTACGTGCAAAGCTACAGCTCCACATAAGCTCCCACTTCGAAAACCTGATTCGACGGAATCTTGAAGAACGCGGTCGCGCGCAACGCATTGCGCGACATGAATGCGAACAAGCGCTCCCTCCATAGCGCCATTCCCGGCCGGTCCGAGGCGATCAGGGTCTCGCGGCCGAGGAAGAATGTCGTCCCCTCGAGCGGGATGTCGAGATGGTTCTTTTTGCACGCGGCCAGCACTTCGCTGATGTCCGGATCCTGCATGAATCCGTAGCGCGCGAGCACATTATGGAAACCCTTGCCGCTGCGCTTCACCGTGACCCGCTGGTCCTCGCCGACGAGCGGAACGTCCACGGTTATCACGGTCAGAAATACGACCTTCTCGTGCAACACTTTGTTGTGCGCCAGGTTCAGGAGTAGCGCCGGCGGCGTGCCGTCCGAGCTGCCGTACATGAACACGGCCGTGCCGGGGACCCGGAGCGGCGGCTCCGCCGCGAGGTCGGCGAGCAGCAGCTTGAGCGGCACGGTCTTTTCCATCATCCGCCGCGAGAGAATCTCGCGCCCGCGCTTCCACGTGCTCATCACGAAATACAGGACGATCGCGATCGCGAGCGGCACCCACCCGCCGTGCCAGATCTTGAGCGCGTTGGCAACGAGGAATGTGAGATCGACGATCAGGAACGTGCCGGCTACGGCGGCGGCCTTGAGAATGCTCCAGCCCCAGACCTCGCGACTCATCACGTAGAACATCACGGTCGTCAGCGCCATCAGCGTCGACAGCGCGACCCCATACGCGCCGGCGAGATTGCTCGACGTCTGGAATCCGAGGACCAGCGCGATCGTGAGAATCATCAGCATCTTGTTCACGGTCGGCACGTAGATCTGGCCGATCTCCCGCGACGACGTGTGCTCGATCTCCATACGGGGGATGTAGCCGAGCTGCACGGCCTGACGCGTGAGGGAGAACGCGCCCGAGATTACCGCCTGTGACGCGATGATGGCCGCGGCCGTCGCGAGTGGAATGAGAAAGTAGAGGGCGTTCGCCGGCGCGAGGAGATAGAAGGGATTGGCGGCGGCGCCCGACTGCGTCAACAGGAGCGCGCCCTGCCCGAAGTAATTCAGCAGGAGCGCGGGCAGCGGAATCGTAAACCACGCGAGCTGAATCGCCGCATGGCCGAAGTGGCCGAGATCGGCATACAGCGCCTCGCCGCCCGTGACGGCGAGAAACACAGCGCCGAGGACGACCAATCCCCGTCCAGGATCTTCCGCAAGGAAGCGAACGGCGTGCGTAG
>DASZNX010000490.1:0-5636 GCA_035551075.1 Gemmatimonadales bacterium
CGCATCAGGGTTGGACTTGCTCTGCCTCCCGGGGGCCGCCGTCGCTTTCCGCGCTCGTCGCTTTCGCGGCTCCCCACCGCTGAATCCGCGGCTGCACCTTGGCGGCCAGGCGCAGCGAACCTGCCAACAGCAGCACGACCAGCAACGCCACCGCGAATTGCCTCGGCCGCCAGCGGTTCACGGGCGGCGCAAACCCGGCGAGGCCCAGCGCCGCCGCGAGCACGATGACCGCGTCGAAACTCGCCCGTTGCCAGTAATCCCCGTTGAGATGCAGCCACATCCCGAATTCGTCGAACGTGAGGCCGAGGCCGATGCCGTAGATGACCGCGGCAGCGGGCGCTGCGGGACCGGGCGTGAAAAGGAGCCAGGCGCCCACGGCTGCGAGCAGGAAGATGCCGTAATTCAGGTGATGGACGTGGGTACCGCGGACGTGCAGGTACACGTCGGGCATCTTGTGCAGCATGATGAGGATGCTGAGCACGCGCGACACCACGAACGCAATGAGAAGGCTCAGAAGGACGAGCCTGGCAAGCGGGCGGGCGTTTGGAGGAAGCATGTTCCCTTCAAGACCCTCTAGTGGGCAGCGCCGTCAACGAGTCCAGGCAGGATATGAGTCCATCAACTACCCTTCGTGTCTGCAAATGCTCCGCTCTTGAAGAGTCACACGGTGCAGGTCTCGACCGCCTGCCGCAGCGACGTCAGCGGATCCCGCGTCGGCACGAACTCGTGGGCCATGAAGCCGGTAAAGCCTGTATCTGCGATCGCGCGCGCAATCGCCTTGTAGTTGAGCTCCTGCGTGTCGTCCAGCTCGTGGCGACCCGGCACGCCTCCGGTATGAAAGTGCCCAATGTGGGCCGCATGCTGGCGGATCGTGCGGATGACGTCGCCTTCCATTATCTGCATGTGGTAGATGTCATACAACAGCTTCACGCGCGGCGAGCCGACCCCCTCGATGATCGCAGCCCCGAAGGCGGTGCGGTCACCCTGGTAATCTTTATGGTCGACCTTGCTGTTCAGCAGCTCCACACAGATCGTCACCCCCGCCTTCTCCGCTGCGGGCGCGATGCGCTTGAGGCCCGCAATGCAAGCCTCGGTCGCCTGCTCGTCGCTCCTGCCCTGCCGGTTGCCGAACATGGCGATCAGATTCGGGACGCCCTGCTGCGCCGCGAGCGGCAACGCGCGCTCGAGCTCTCCAACGAGGAAGTCGTGGTTGGCGGGATTGTTGAAGCCGCGGGGGATGAAGTCGTCCCGGATCGCCGCGTAGCCCATCGAGCACACCAGCCCGTTGTCCCGGACCACCGGCCAGTCGTCGGGGCCGAGCAGATCGATCCCGGCGAGACCCATCGCCTTCCCGGCCTTGCAGAGATCGGGCAGCGCGATGTTGCGATAGCACCAACGCGACGCGGATTGCTTGAGCCTGCCGACGGCCGGGCGGCCGGACGGCCCGGCGGCCGGCTTACCCACCGGCAACATCAGAGCGCTAATTGCCCCCGCTGTTGCGGCGATCGCTTCACGTCTGCCGACCGTCAGGCCGTCCGGCCGTCCGACCGTCTTCATCAAAACTCCAAGTTCTTCAGATAGTTGTAACTCGCCGCGATGTCCTCGAAGGGCTGCGGCGGCTGATCGTGCTCGACGAACGCGTGCTTGATGCCTGCCTGGTCCTTTTTCGCGAAGATGCGCTTCCAGTCGATCGTGCCCTGCCCCACGTCGGCCCACTTGTGCTCCGGAGTGGCCGCCATGTCCTTCACATGCACCAGCGGCACGCGGCCGGGCCAGCGCGCGAAGTACGTCAGGGGATCCTGGCCCGCCTTCGTGATCCAGTACAGATCGATCTCGAGCTGCACGAGCTTCGGGTCGGTACTCTGGAGCAACACGTCGTAGGGGACCTGGCCATCCATCTTGGGGAATTCGAAGTCGTGGTTATGGTAGGCGAACTGGATGCCGGCATCGTGTGACATCTGGGCGGCATGGTTGAAGACCTGAGCAAACTTCTTCCAGTCGTCGAGCGTCTTGCGCCGTTCCGCGGGAATCCACGGCATGACGATGTACTCGTGGCCGATCTTCTTGGCGGTGTCGAGGGCCGCTTTCCACTGGTCGTCGTTCTCGTACGCAATATGGGTGGAAGGAGCGGCGAGCCCGTTGCGATCGAGAAATGCGCGGATATGCTCGGGGGGATGACCGAAATACCCCGCGAACTCCACTTCTTTGTAGCCGATCTGCGCGACGCGCGCGAGGGTCGCTTCGACATCCTCTTTCATCTTATCGCGAACGGTGTAGAGCTGGAGGCCGATCTTGTCAATGCGTGCGCGGTACGCGGTGCGCGGTGCGCGGCAAAACACCGCTGTCGCACCAATCGCCGCCATCGTCCCCACGAACTCGCGCCGGGTCACCCCGCGCACCGCGTCCCGCTCACCGCGCACCTGGTCAGTCATAGCTCTTTCCTTTTCATCGCATCGACAGCATAGGCCGCCGCGCGGGCCGTCAAGGCCATATAGGTGATTGAAGGATTTTGACAGGCCGTCGACGCCATGCAGGCGCCGTCGGTGATGAACAAATTCGGCACGTCCCAGGACTGATTGTGCGCGTTGAGCACCGACGTCTTCGGATCATTGCCCATGCGCGCGGTGCCCATCTCGTGAATCACGAGCCCCGGCGGATTGTTGCTCGTGTACGGCTGAATGTCGTGCGCCCCCGCTTCGGCGAGCATCTCCGCGGCTGTGATCGACATGTCGTGCACCAGCGCCTGCTCGTTCTCGCCATACGCGCAGCTGATCCGGGCGACCGGAATGCCCCACGCATCTACTTTCTCTTTATCCAACTCGACGAAATTCTTTTCGTCCGGCAGCATCTCACCGAAGCCATAGAACGAAAATCCCCACGGACCCGGTTTGCGGAGTGCCTTCTTGAAGTCCGCCCCAAATCCGGCCTCTTCGACGCCACGACCCCAATCCGAGCGCCCGCCACCACCCTGAAAGCCGTAGCCGCGCAGGAAGGTCGACTTGCCTTTCCCGATGTTGCGGAAGCGCGGCACGTAGATCCCGTTGGGGCGATTGCCGATGGTGTCCTTGTCCATCGGACCATCAATGCGGCCGCTTGCACCGCCACCCATGATGTGATCCATCAGGTTCTTGCCGACCTGACCGCTCGAGTTGGCGATGCCGGACAGTAACAGGATGCGCGCCGACTCGATCGTCGAGGCGCACAGGAATACGATCCGTGACTTGAATTCGAGCGCGTGCTTCGTCTGAGCATCGATGACGCGGACGCCCGTCGCGCGACCGGTCTTCTTGTCGTACGTGATGCTGTGGACGACACTGTAGGGACGCAGCGTGAGCCGGCCCGTCGCCTGCGCCGCCGGCAACGTGGCATTGACGCTCGAGAAATAGGAGCGGGTAATGCAGCCGCGATGACACGGGCCGCAATAGTGGCACGGCGCGCGGCCATTGTGAAACTCGGTCAACACCGCGCAGCGGCCGATCGTGACCACGCGCTCGCCCGGCCATGCCTTCCCCACTGCGTCGCGCACCGTCTGCTCGACGCAATTGAGTGCCATCGGCTTCAGGAATTGGCCATCGGGAAGCTGCGGCAGTCCTTCGGCCTGGCCGCTGATGCCGACGAATGTCTCGACGTGATCGTACCAGGGCGCGATATCGGCATAGCGGATCGGCCAATCGACGCCGATGCCTTCCTTCGCGTTGGCCTCGAAATCGAGGTCGCTCCACCGGTAGACCTGCCGCCCCCACATGATCGAACGTCCACCCACCTGGCGTCCACGGATCCAGGAGAACGGCTTGCCTTCGGGCGTGGTGTAGGGATTTTCGAAATCGTTCACGAAGAACTTGGAGGCCATCTCGTCGCAGGCATAGCACTGCTGTTGAATCGGCTGTTCTTTGGCGAGGCGTTTACGGTCGCCCATGCCGCGGAACTTCATCTCCCACATCGGCACGTGCTCGACGTAGTCCTTTTCCGGGACGATGGGCCGTCCCGCCTCGAGCACGAGCGTCTGCAGGCCCCGCTCGGTGAGCTCTTTCGCCGCCCAGCCGCCGGACATGCCGGAGCCGATGACGATCGCGTCGTAGGTCTTCATGGCTGCTCGAGAGGATAGCAGGGTTCGTAGCGGCCCGGCACGACGCGGTAATGCAGCTCGGAGGTGGCACCGATTTCGGACGTATAGTAGCCGGTCAGCGTCAGCCACTTCATCGCCTGAAAGAAGTTCTTGGACGTGTCGCTTTTGGTGTCGCGCAGCCGAGCCAGCTCATAGTCGAGGTCCTGCAAAACTTCGGCCTGCTGCTGCGCCGTGCACGCGACGAAATCTTTGCCGTAGGAGGCGCGGCTGCGCTCGTCGACGTTGGCGAGGCCGCTCGTGAACATCTTCCGCTGATCGTCGTCTCCCCATTCCGCCACCATGACATCGATGAACGCCGGCACCCCGGCGTCCCGCGCTCCGGGCGTGTCGGTCTTGGGAATGATCAGCTCGGCGATGGTAGCGACGGTTTCGTTTTGCTCTGGGGTGAGCGCACGCAGAGTCCCTGCCTGCACCCGCCTGTGGACGGCGCGTCCCATGGCGAACAGCTGATCCGGGATGACGGCGGTCCCGGCGAGTAGGAGTAGCGCTTCACGCCGGTTCATCAGCGAATTCCTCGGGAAGAGAGTGCCCTAACTTGCCACGCAAACCGCCTGCTGGCCAATCGCCGCCGGCGGGCGGTTAGGTGTCCCGCTTCAGAACGGAAGACGGGTATCCCTCAACGCTTCTGCTGCGCGAATAGCCACCGCACAAATTCGTCGGATCCGTAGGCCGCATCCCACGAGTTGTGATTCAGCCCCAGCAGCTCTGTGTACTGCACGTTCGCGCCCGCGGCCTTCAGTGCCGCCGCAGGCTCTCGCGAACCGTTGACGTTCACCACCTGATCCACCTCACCATGAAAGATCCAGATTGGGATCTTTCCCAGACGCTGCGCGAGGAGCGTCATCACCTGGGCACTGTCGCCGGGCACGACGGGTACCGAGCCCTTGAATTGCGGGAAGTCGCGGACCCAGCCACAGATCGGGACAATCGCCGCGAAGAGCTCCGGATGGCGGTAGGCCACGTACCACGTCCCGTGGCCGCCCATTGAGAGACCCGTGAGGTACACCCGACTGGGGTCGACATGGAATTCCTTCATTGTCTGTTGCAGAGCGGCAACGGCCATGTCGGCCGGCGTTCCGACCCACTGCGAGTCGGGCGGCACCTGGGGAAACACGACGATCGCGGGATAGCGCGACGCGTTTTGGCGAATCGCGGCGCCAAGACCGACATTCGTCTGTAGCAGTCCGTCGGTCCCACGCTCACCGGCGCCGTGAAGGAACAGAATCGTAGGCCAGCTTGGCTTGGATGCATAATCGGCCGGCACGTACACCTGGTAATGATAGGCGTGGCCGCCGGCCGTGATACTGCGATCGAGAAAGCCGGTTTGGGTTTGCTGTAAAGAAGCGGCGATACCGAGCAGCAACACAAGCATGTGGTCTCCTCCTTTATCGAGGACTCTCCTCCCGGCGCTTCCCGAACGCGCCAAAGAGCCGGTCGACCGCGAGCATAGAGCCTCAGTAGGCGTAGCCTTCGATCCCCGCGGCACGCCAGTCGGCGGAATACAACACGG
>DASZNX010000491.1:0-8332 GCA_035551075.1 Gemmatimonadales bacterium
CGATGAACGGATCGGAGCCGCCCAGCTCGAGCACCGTCTTCTTTAGCGCGCGCCCGGCCGCTGCCGCCACCTTTTCGCCGGTGCGGTCGCTCCCGGTGAGCGTCACCGCTCGGACGCGAGGATCATCGATCAGTGACTCGACCGCGCCGCCCGGAACGAGCAGCGTGCGAAACGCGCCGCGCGGCAGCCCGGCGTCACGGAGGACCTCTTCGATGGCGAGCGCGCATTGCGGCACGTTGGACGCGTGTTTCAGCACAGCGCTGTTGCCGGCCATCAACGCTGGCGCGGCAAAGCGGAAGACCTGCCAGAAGGGAAAATTCCACGGCATCACCGCCAATACGACGCCGAGCGGCTCGAATGCGACGTAACTCGTCTGCGCGTTGGTGCGCACGGGCTCGTGCGCGAGAAAGCGTTCGGCATTGTCGGCGAAGTACTCGCATACCCACGCGCACTTCTCGGCTTCCGCCTCGGCAGCGGTAATCGGTTTGCCCATCTCGGCGGTCATCAGAGCCGCGTAGTGTGGCTTCCGCTCGCGCAGCAGCGCAGCCGCGCGGCGCAGCACCCGTCCCCGCTCAGTGAAGCTGGTCTGGCGCCATTCGCGAAACGCGGTATCGGCGTCGGCGAGCGCGCGCTCGATTTCATCCGGTGTGAACGGATCGAAGCTCGCCAGCACTTCTTCGGTTGCAGGATTGATGGATTCTATGACTGAGCGGCGGGTGGCTACTGTCGAGGGACTCATCGCTGCCTCTCCTACGATGTCAGGTCGTACCGAAGCCGGTACAGAAGTCTACACCCCCTGCGTCCGGGGCGGCTGTTTCCGGCGGAGTCGCTTTTCGAACCAGTGCGTGGCGTAGGGCTCGTTGTTGAACGGCTTGACCGGTCGATAGCCGGCGCTCCGGTACATCGCGATCGCCTCGTGGAGGGTCCTGTTTGTGTCGAGTCGAATGGTGGTCGCGCCGAGCCCGCGCGCCGCATCCTCGAGCGCCTCGAGCATGCGGCGTCCGATCCCGAGTCCACGCGCCGACTCGGCGACCCACATGCGCTTGAGCCAGCCGACTCCCCGCGCCGTCATCTTAACGGAACCACCTGCGACGGTCTCCCCGTCGATGGATCCTACGAGGAACACGCCGTGCGGCGGCACGAAATCGCGATCGTCGACGGCTAGCGTGGTGCCAGGGTCGAACCCCCCGGGAAAGCGACGATCGAGCTCGGCGAAGTACTGCGCCCAGCACCACCGCGCCGGGGGACTTGCCGGAGGGACTCGCTCGATGACGAGCCCGGCGGCCCGGAGTAGCCGGTGCACTTCCGTCATCGCCGCAACGAGTCGCGCCCGCTGCTTCGGGGACACCGCTCCCAGGAGCTCGGCGGCAAGACGATCGGACCGCGCATTCAGCTCCGCGATCTCGCGCTTGCCCCGGGCGGTCAGCCGCGCCGTGCGCACGCGCTGGTCGCCCGGATGTGAATCGATGCGAATCAGGCCTTCGTGGACGAGGGATTTGATCAATCGGCTGACATACCCGGCATCGAGTCCCAAGCGGCGGCGCAGGTCGCGCAGGTCGGCGCCGCGCTCGCCGATTTCGAACAACAGGCGGGAGGCGCCGAGCGCGCGGCCACGGCCGAGAAAGTGGTCGTCGAGCGCGCCGACACGTTGGGTGACAAGACGGTTGAACTGCCGGACCTGCCGGATTTGAGCAGCCAGGGACATTACTTGACTTTAGTCAAATAAACCCCTCGCTGTCAACCGACCTCAATGCCCGTGGCCGAATGCCTGTTCCGCCGCGCTCCTCTGCCGCTGGAGATCGTCCCGCGCCTGATTGCCAAACTGGCCGCGCATGAGGTGGCGGACCGTCCCGCTCGGAGCCTCATCGAGGCGGAAGCGCCGCAGCATGAGCAGATAAATGCCCGGATGATCGCCGCCGGCGCCGCGATCGATCGCCGCCGTAAAGTCGAACGCGGCTTCCGTGTAATGGTTCGCGTAGATCTGCTTCGTCGCGACCACGGTCATGTTCGGATGCTCGGGCGGGGCGTACGTCACCACGTGATTCACGCTGAGCGTGGGCCGCAGACGCGGCGCGCGGTCGTCCGACCAGAAGACGGCGTCCGTGACGCCGTCCATTTGCACATGGGGGTATCCCGCGAGGTACTGCCGGAGCGACGGAACGTCCTGATACACCCAGGGCGACTGCGAAAGCAACGTGTCGAATGCATCGCTCGCGCGTGTCCCGTTGGCGTCATCGTACGTAACGAGCGCCGAATCGCCATGCGCGCGATAGGCGTTCACGTACTCCACGAGCCGCTGCCGCACGTAGGTGGTTACCTGCGCCGAGGGGTCAGGCGCGGACCAGTCTACTTCCTTCACCAGACGCTCCATGTCCGACCCTGGCATCTTGCTCTTGCAGTCGCCGGGCTTGCATTTCTGGATGTCTCCGGCGTCTTGCTGTGTGATCGTCACGGCTGCCACGTCTTCCGGCCGGGCGGGTGTGTGGAAGATCCCGAATGCATGCCGTGTAGGGGTGCGGAGCGAGTTCGGGAAGTCCTGGACCCGCGAGACATAGAACTGCCGCGGCACTGCGACGACGATTACTCCGAACACGCCGAGATCCCGCTCGCTCGGACTCTCCAGAATCTTCACCACCGCCTCGCCACGCTCGATCGCCGCGAGCTGTCCCTGATCGAGCCCGATCCGCTCGCGGAGAAACTTCGTCAGATCGGCTGGTGGCTCCTGAGCTCGCAGTGTCATGGCCACGCCGAAGGCGCAGCTCAGGATCGCCGGCGTCATCGTGCGGTTCATTATGTCACCTCGGAGCGTATTCTTCCCGGTACATACCGATCAGCTCGAAGCAGTACGACACTGCCAACGGTCCGATCAGGAGTCCGAGCAAACCGAGATACGGCACGCCCACCACCGCGCCGAGCAGCGTGACGAGGGGATGGATATGTCCCCAGCGCCGCGAGACCATAGGTTGCAGCACGTAACCGACGTTGCCGACGACCAACAGCCCCCAGAGCGCGAGAAACACGGCCGCGCCTGGTCGATGGTCGAGCAGCAGCGCGACCGCGCCGGGCCCCCATACCAGTGCGGTACTGACCACCGGCACCAGCGAGGCGACGACCGCGACGGCTCCCCACAGCGTCGCGTTGGGCAGCCCGGCGAGCCGGAAGCCGAAGCCGACGAGCGCGCCATGTACCAATGCGGAGAGACCCGTACCGATCAGCGTGGATTTGGTGACGTCCCGGAAGCGCTGGCGCAGCCGTTCGGTGTTGCTCGCCGAGAACGGAATGTTCGCGCTGAACGCCTCCCACGTTTCGCCGGGTCGGAGCAACAAGTAATAGAGGCCGATGCACGCGATGATGAGATTCACCGCCGCGCGGGACGCCGTGCCGAGGAACCCGAATGCGTTCGACCCGATCCACGTCACCACCCTCGAGCTCAGCTCGGCCAGCCGGGCCCCGATATCGATGCCGCCCACTGTGAGCGTCGAGATCCGCTGCACGAGGGGGTTGTCCGTCAACATCCCGGGAATTCGCTGCGCCTCGCGCAGGATGAGACCCGCGGTGAATCCACCGACCACCACCAGCACCAGGATCACCAGTCCCACGACGAGAGCCGCGGCAACTCTCTTCGGCACGTGGCGCGCGAGCCAGTCATGTACCGGTTGCAGAGCGACGTACAGGACAGGAATACCAAGCAGTCCGGTCGCGTAGGGCAGGAGCCCAATGGCAAGCGCCAGGCAGAGCGCCACCACCAAGGTGCCGGCGGCTCGCTGTCTCGAGTCGGTCCGAGCGCTCGAAGACACATCGCGAACCGCCTGCACCTGCACTGACGCAGGGTGTGGCACGTGCTACGCCGTCATGCGTTCACGCGCTTGCGACGCCATCTGCACCGCCCCGCGGAGCTTGAATGCGCCGGCGATGAACGCAACCCCTGAGATCAGGGCGTACGCGGCGATCAATCCCAAGATGGCTGCGAGGGTGGCGGGCGGCGACATCAAGGCGAAAACGCCGGCCAGCACGGCAAGCACGCCGAATGCCGCGGTCCATCCCCACGGCGCGCCGAGTTTCCTCTCCATCACAGCGGCCCAGATGCCGACCGCGCCGGTGATCAGCAGCCACCAGGAAGTCAGCACCACGGCGAACGTCAGCGAGAGTCCGGGATAGTAGATCATCGCGGCGACACCGAACGCGATACTCACCAGTCCCGACAAGAGCAGAAGTCCCCAATGAGGGGCTAACTGTCTCAATTCAAACGCCTGCAGCGTCATGGTGAAGCCCGAGAACAGGGCCCAAAACGCGATCACCAGCGCAAGCGCGGCGACCGAATCCATGGGCCGGGCCAGCACCAGGATGCCCACGGCGATTCCCAGCAGGCCGCGCAAGAACAGCGCCCACCAGGTCAGTCGGTACATCCGCTTTACATCTTCAGCCACCGGCATTGCCATAAGTCCTCCCGTTGAGAGTGACCTACACCTCCACCCCGATCGACGGCTGCGTGAAGTAGAGTCCTGCCGCGATCAGGGTCAGCGCACTGCTTGCCGCGAGCGGGACGACGACGCCCAGCGCGAGGACGAGCAGAGCACCGGCCGCGGCACCCGCGAGCATGGCGATGACTGCACCCAGGCGACGCCCCAGCCGCGGGCTCGACCCGCCAGCCAGCCATGAGTCAGCCCCGAGGCCGGTAATCGTGAGCGTGAGAACGGTGGTTGTAAGATCGGGCACCGCGATGCGCCGCGCGGTTGCGTTGCGGACGCCCATGGCCACCGCGGTGAGCGCGATCAACAAGTAGAGAAAACCAACGGGCTCGAGTTGTGTCCGGTCGAAGCCCAACGCGAGAATAGCCGCGCCGAGCAGGGTGACGGCTTCGAACGCGCTCGCGATCGCGAGCCAGCGATGCGGCCGGGAATGCGCGAAGGTTCGCGCCAGGAGCCCGCCCACCACCGCGCCGGCGAGAAACGCGACCAACGCGACCCCCGCCCGCGCCATCGAGTAACCGGGGACACCGGCGAGCGCGAAGCCGAGAAACACGACGTTGCCGGTCATGTTCGCGGTGAAGACCCGGCCGAGGCCGAGCACGCTGACAGCGTCGATGACGCCGGTCGTGAAGGTCGCCACGAGGAGCGCCGGAATTGCGGCGTTCCACGTTGAGGACACCTGCGTACGCTCCGCGACCTGCCCGTTCATCGTAGCGCGGTCTCCAGGACCTTGAAGACCGGGCTAAGCTTGGCGCACCGGCGACGTTGTCGCTAGACGAGGAAAACCCCCTGACCATCTGGCTAGTTTTGCAGCCGGCGCGAGCAGTGCAGCCTTCTGAGAGCAATCACACTCTCGCGCAAAGGTTCACCATATGACTACTTCTCGCTCCACCATAGCCGCGCTGTCCGACGAGCTCGCTGATGCCGTCGCCTCCGCCGGCGCCTCGCTCGTCGCCGTGCACGCTCGACCGCGCCTCCCGTCGACAGGCATTCATTGGAAAGACGGTGTGATCGTCACCACCGAAGGCACCATCAAGCAGGAGGAAGACATCACCGTCACGGTGCCCGGCGGGAAGCAGATCGCCGCTACGCTCGCGGGCCGCGATCGCGGTACCGACCTCGCGGTGCTGCGTATCCCAACCGGCTCGCTCGCCGTCGCCAAGCTCGGCGATCCCGCATCGCTCCGCCCCGGAAACCTGGTCCTCGCGCTCGCGCGCCTGGACGAAGGCGCCGCGCGCGCGGCGTTCGGCGCGGTGAGCGCCACGGGCGGCAAATGGCGGTCCTGGAAGGGCGGGGAAATCGACCGCTGGCTCCAATCGGATCTCACGATCTATCCCGGCTTCGGCGGCGGCCCGCTCGTCGACACCGCGGGGCGCATCCACGGCGTGAACTCCGGCGGTTTGAGTCGCCCGCTCGCGACGACGATTCCGGTCGAGACAGTCAATCGCGTCGTGGCGCAATTGCTCGAACGCGGCTATGTCCCGCGCGGCTGGATCGGCGCGTCGATGCAGCCGGTCCAGCTCGACAAGCGCGGCGGCCTGCTATTGGTCTCGATCGAACGGGACACGCCGGCCGAGAAAGCGGGACTCCTCCTCGGCGACGTCGTCGTGGCGATCGACGGCAAGAATCTCGAAAGCTTCGACGAATTGCTCGACGTCGTGAGCGGCGACGCCGTGGGCAGGCGCGTGCGGCTCGACGTCGTGCGCGCCGGCAAGCAGCAGGCGGTCGATCTCGTGATTGGCGAGCGCCCGCGCCGCCCGCGCCAGCGTCGCTAGCATGTCGAGCGAATTGTTTCTCAGCGATGCCGCGGCGCGGCTGCGGACCAGCGTAGTCGCGATCGTGGACCAATCGCGGCGCCGCGGCGGTCACGGCGCGGGCATCGCCTGGAGCGACGACGATCTCTTCGTGACGAGCGCGCACGTCGTCACGATGAAGCGGGCCATCATCGTGACGTCCGATGGTCGAGCCGTGAAAGGCACGGTGGTCGCACGCGACGCGGGGCGCGACCTCGCGGTGCTACATGCGCCCGGAGCAGCCCTCCCTCCTGCAAGCGTCGGTGATCCGTACGCGCTGCGGCCCGGCGCGCTGGTGTTCGCGGTCGGTCACCCGCTCGGTATCCGAGAAGCTGTCAGCGTCGGGATGCTCCAGGCTGTGGGAGCCGTTCCGGACGGGTATGGACTGAACGGCAAGGGCTCGCTCCCCTGGGTGCAGGCCGACGTGCGGCTCGCTCCCGGGAACTCTGGCGGCCCGATTGCCGATGTAAATGGCAACGTGATTGGTGTGGCTGCAATGATTGTCTCAGGGCTGGCGCTCGCGATTCCGGCGCCTGACGTGGAAGGGCTGCTCGCGAAAGTCGAATGAAACTGCGGGTCTACCTCGACATTTCCGACGTTGTCACGCGGCGCCGCGTTGCGGCGTTGCTCCGCGCCGATCGCGAGCTCGCGCTCGTCGGGGCGGCCGAGGATGCCGATTTGGTGTTGAGCGAGCGCGTCGTTCGGGCGGCAGCGCCGGCCGAGGTGACCTCTCCTGGTGCGGCGCTCAGCTCTCGGGAGCTGGAAGTGCTGCGCCTCGTCGCGCGTGGGCTCGGCAACAAGGAGATCGCGGCGGAGCTCGGCATCACGACCCACACTGTCAAATACCATTTGGCCGCGCTGCTCGAAAAGCTCGGCGTCCGCTCGCGCACCGAAGCGGTCTCGCTCGGCGTGCGCAAAGGGCTCGTGCCGCTGTAAGTCCTCGGAACAGCTCAGGCTTCGGACGCCAGGGCTTCGGTCAGGCGGGTGAGCTGCGCGAGCTGCGCGCCGCTGAGCGGTTTCGTCAGGCGCCGGGCGGCGGCCGCGATCTCGGGATCGATGCGATCGAGCAAGGCACGGCCCGCGCGCGTGATGGTCGCGATCGAGCAGCGCCGGTCGGCGGGATCGGGCGCCCGCTTCGCGTACCCTTGGCCTGTGAGGCGATCCAACATGCGGGTCACGTCGGGTGAGCGGCTGAAGATGCAGCGCTCGGCGACTTCGCCCCGGGCATAGCCGCCGGCCGGCGCCTCGCGCAGGATCCGCAGGACCTTGTACTGATCGGTCGTGACCCCGTGGCGCTCGCAGATCTCCGCGAACGCCTGCTGCAGGTGATCCGCCGCGATCAGGATGCCGACCGCAGCCTCCAGGGCTGGACTCGAGGCTTGTTGGTGATTCACACGCTGGCGAACGGCCATCCAGCAAAATCTGTTCCCAACACACATTGTCAAGCACGCTCGCGCTGGCGAGCGACGCTCCAAAAGTCACGTGTTGGTAACAAATATTTCCCGCCGGAACCATTCCGTGTTCTGAACACGTTCTGTGACCAATGCTCGAACCGTCGAGTTCCGCCCGACCGTCGGCGACAGTGCCACGACAGCAGCAACAGCTGTCGATTTCGCTCCCGGTCATCCGACAATTGATGTGGCAGCACTCATTCAGCATGGAGTCCCACCTGGAGGTCGTCGCATATGCGTAGTCGCATCTTTGGAGAGCACGGGCGCGGATCAGCAATCCTGATCGGCGTCGTTCTGTTGATCGGGCTGGCGCTGACCGCGTGGAAGGTCGCCGGCGCTCGCGCCGCCGCGATCGCCGCCTATCATCAACCCGAGCCGGTCGAGGCGGTCACCACCGCCGTCGCCGAGGCGCAGCAGCATCGCGCCACCACGACGTCGATCGGCACAGTGCTCGCGCTCCGTTCCATCACGTTACGCAATGAGCTGTCCGGCACCGTCAGTGAGGTTGCCCTCGTTCCGGGTCACATCGTGGACTCAGGGCCGTGCTCGTGGCGCTCGACGTCTCCGTCGAACAGGCGGACCTTCGTGGTCAGGAGGCGCAGGCCGCGCTCGCGCAGAC
>DASZNX010000492.1:0-4150 GCA_035551075.1 Gemmatimonadales bacterium
GACCTACACCCGGCGAAACGCCGCGTTGGCGTCTACTTGCCGGTATTCGATGAATTCAACGGGGGCGAGACAGTTGGGATAGAGGATGCCGGCGAACTTTTTTACGGCCGCGGACTCGCCGTGAATGCGGTTGGCCTCGGCGTCCCGCCAGACAAAGATGTGCACGAACCGCGTCGGGTGTTCCGCCTCCTGCCAGACCTCGTAGCGGAGCGCGCCGGGCTCGTTCGACCGCACGTAGGCGACAAACTCGTGTATCGCCGCCAGGCACTGCTCCAGGGATTCCGGCCGCACTTCGTAGCGGGCCAGCTCATGGATTTCCGACGGGTTTCCCTGGATGCGTGCCATAGGTGCTCCTTACCGGTGGGACCAGGCGGGGGTAGATCTCACGCTGGCCGGACCAGGCGATGCGCAGCAGCGTGTAACTGCCCCATCCCGTCGCTCCGCCCACAGCTCCAAAGAACAGCGCCGCGAACGCGGCCCCCAGGACGAACGTCATTTTCACGAATCCAGGCGACGCGATCATTTGTTGCGTCGCCGAGTCGGCGCGAGCTGCCTGGGGAAAAGCCTTCGTATACCACGCCGGCAGCTTCACGGGCCGTTGCTGTCGGTTGCGCTCGACGGCGGTCTGGATCTCCTCACGCGGCATCGAGGCGAAGAGGATCGACCAGAGGATAGCCGCGAGGACGGTTGAGGCCGCGATTCCGCCGAATAACGCCGCCAGGCGACTGGGGCGCCGCTCATGCCGCCTTCGCCAGCGCCGCACGAGCCAGATGCCCAGCGGCGCCGCGAGCAGCGAGCCAAACGACACGATGAGACCGACCACGGCTGCCAGGATCCCGCCGAGCGCACTCAAGGCGCGGAGCACCGGCGATACCGATCGAAGCTGCGGTGCCGTGCCGTCCATGCTCAGCGGTACACGAACGTCGGCGACGTCGCAGTGTCGGCGGGCATCGCATTCACGCCGACGCCGTATGCGATGCGGACACGAAAGCGCCCCGCTCTCGTGGCGACAAGTCGGAGGACAAGCGCCACCTCTTTGGGCGCAAGGATCGCATCCGCCCGTGGCGCTCCCGCCGTCGTGCAGTCAAAACCGAAATCGACGGGCTGCCACGCACTTCCTGTCTCCTCTTCGACGACCAGGTCGAGACCGACCGGATAGTCGGGACTGCTGCCGTCCAGGCAACGCCGGACTGTGATCGCGTCCTGCGTATGATTCGTCACCGTGACGAACGCCTCGTGAGGAGGCGAGGTGACGGGATATTCGCTCGCATCGGTCGCGACCAGGACGCTGTCAGCGGAGGACGGCGATGGCGCCGCACTATCGTTGTGGCATGCCGCCAGCGGAAGCGCGCACAGCAATGCGGGAGTGAGAGCCAACCAGCGCAGCATCGGTTTTGGTTTTCAGTCCTTGCCTGGTTTCTTGAAGAGCGCGCGCAGCTCCGCCTTAGCAGACTGCAGGCGGGCCCGCTGCGCCCGGCTCAACTGTCGTCCCGCGCGATTGATATAGAAAGTGAGCATGGACATCGCGGACCGATAGGGGCTCGACTTGCGGC
Source organism: Gemmatimonadales bacterium (assembly GCA_035551075.1). GTDB lineage: Bacteria > Gemmatimonadota > Gemmatimonadetes > Gemmatimonadales > GWC2-71-9 > 20CM-2-65-7. Next base: position 1,554 of record DASZNX010000492.1, read on the forward strand.
GCCGGCTGCGCTCAGCCGAGCGCTTTAACGATCGGGCGATGGCTTTCGGGCTCTTCGTGAACACACGAGACTCGAGATCGAGGGCGTCGCTCTCGCGGGTCACACGCTGTGACCAGCGTCGTGTCGTTCGTTTTGTCATTGGCCCCTCCGACGAGCTGATTGACGCTCAAAAGCTCGCGCGCGCGCTCGTGATCACGCGCAGCACCGATTCCTGCCTGAACCGCCGCTTGTACTCCGTTATAATGGCCGTGATGGCCGAGTCCGCCGCCGCGGATTGAGATGGATGAACGATTTCCAGTACCATGCTGGGCTCGCGCTGCGCGCGCCCGCTCGATCCCCGCCACTCCCCTTCCGCGGCCCAGAAGGTGAACCCGGTTGGAAATCGCGCGCTGACGACGTCTTTTAGAAATACAGACCAGGCGGAGTCAGTGACCCCGAGAGAGTCACCGATCTTGCGCCCGAAATAAAGGCGCTCGGTGACGACGGATTGTGCCCCCCCGCCGATCGGGTGAATGGCGGAGGCACATCCGAGAACGGTCGCTATAAGAAGGAAAGCGCATCGCGCCGCACGCATGTGCGGAGGAAAGTAACGTGCGCGTGTCCGCCGGGCGCTCCGGTACCTTCGGTTCCCGCTCGGGCTCCCACGGCGCCGGCTCGCGCGGATTGGGAGGCTCGGGGATCTCGATCGGTCCGGGTTTTTTTTGCGGAGGATGTTCCATATGGGCCTCGAAACGGCGGCTAGCTCTCCTACCCCATAGAGCGTCTAGGGTCCGTGGACGCAGAAGCGGCCATCGAACGGCACTCCCACGGGCGCCACCAGGTTCACATGCGTCGTCTCTCCCGGCGGAAATGTCGAGCTGATCAAGACCGAGAGCCCCGACTGATATGCCGGCGCGAGACCACTTCCCAACGAAGGCGTCGCGGCTACGGCGAGCGAAGCCCGAACATCCGCTTTGAAGGAGAGGTTCACCGGGACGACGTATGTGCCGGCATTGTCCGTCGTGCCGTATGACACGACTACGGTCGGTGTGCCGGACCCATCGACGACTGTCGTCGTACACATCGCTGCATCGGCCACGCGATGTCCGGCCGAGTCCGACACGAGGCCGGTGACTATCCCCTGAGCCCGCGTACCGGGAAACTGAGGCTCGCCCGAGCCCAGAAACTTGCATGCGGCTCCGCACCAGGCGACAACTGCGAGATACCTGAAGCGCTCGCTGATCACCGCGACGCTCAGCTCACCGCTCTTTTCACCAGCGCGATGATCCTTGCCTCCACGGCGGAAGTCAACTCCGTGAGTGCGTAGGAGGTTGGCCACATGGCGCCTTCATCGAGCTTCGCCTTGTCGCTGAAGCCGAGGGTCGCGTATCGCGTTTTGAACTTTTGCGCGCTTTGGAAGAAGCAGACGACCTTGTCGTCCTTGGCGTACGCCGGCATCCCGTACCAGAGTCTCGGCGTGAGCGCCGGCGCGTTGGCGGTGATGATCGCATGCAAGCGCTTGGCCAATGCGCGATCACCTTCGGCCATCGCGGCGATCTTCCCCAGCACAGCGCCCTCCCCCTCCGACGCCTTTCCGCCCTTCAGCTCCTGCACGTACTCCCTCATCGCGGCTTTTTCCTCAGCCGTGAATCCCTTGAACTTCTTCGCTGGTTTAGCCGCGTTCTTCTTGGGGCTCATGACCACCTCTTCATATCGAATCGAGTCTTCGCGGTTTTCAGGCGCCGCTCTCTACTGAGCGCTCAACCTCCTGCCACAACCGATCGAGCTCGGGATCGGGCACGTGGTGGAGGACAAAATGAATGGGCTGCGCCGGCGCGCGAACGCTCCGTTTTCCGCGCTGAGCCCGAGGTGTGGTTGCCGGCTCGCCGGGTGCGTCCGGGGGCGGCGGGATGATCCCGACTGCTTCGAGCTCCGCGTTCGTCACGGTTTGTGTGCACGCCAGGAAGTAGAACCGGCGCGACTCCCGCGGGACAACCGCGAGAAAGCGCTCCAGCGCGCGGACGTCGATGGTCGGTCGGAGTCTGCCGCGTTGCGCGGCGGTCAGGTGAGGCCGGGTATTGTGGTGACGCATTGTCTCCGTTTCCCAGGGCTAGAGGTCACCAGATGCCTTACGAAGTCTTCAGGTCCCCCGTGGTTTTACGGCACGCTGATATTCATCTGCACCGTACTGTACTGCGGCAAATTGAGCACGGTGCTATCGCGAATCGTCGTCCCCACGGTCACCCGAATGCACGCCGAGTAGGTCGCCGCCAGGCTGCTCAGCTCGACGCGATAGATGCCGCTCGTGTTGCTCTTGGCGTCGATCTCCTCGAGCAACGTCCCGGTGCCGCAATTGGTGGGCGTATAGGCCTTCACCGCGACGTCGGTATTAGGAACGGGTTGAGCCATGGCGTTGGTGATCAATCCGGCGATCGTGATGGTTGGTCGAATATTCAAACCCGTGGCATCGGCACACGCCGCCAGCGCCCATCCCAGCACCACGACAGACACGAAGCCACCAGCGCGCATCACAGCACCGATTTAGCGTCCACCAGCGGCAAGTTGAATGCCTCGGCCACGCCCGGATAGACCACCTTGCCTTCGACGACGTTCAATCC
>DASZNX010000493.1:0-1684 GCA_035551075.1 Gemmatimonadales bacterium
CACGGTAAGCAGGAGCATCCCGCCTACCACGCTGAAAATTCTGCCTTTCATTGCTGCCTCCGGTATGAAGTCTTCTGCTGCGCGCGCCATACGACCAGCATGCCCAGACCGAGCGTGAGGAGCATGGCGAGCACCGGCGAAATGAACACCCGGGCCGGCACCGGTTCATCGAGGGCGAGGAAATACCAGGTACTGACGGCCATGCGCGTACCATGTTCTCCATTGGAGCCGTCCCACGCGAAGAACGCGACGGGAATGGCACGGCCGCTCCGGAACGGAAGCTGGCTAGCCGTATCGGGTGAAGCAAGTGCGCGTGTGAAGACCACGCGCCACTGTCCGCGGTCGTAGAGTGCCTGGGCTCCTACCCTGGCGCCCGGCAACGAATCGAACCGTTCGATACCTCGGGCCAGACCAGCGACCGCGCCGCCTTTGGACGTGCTGGTCCAGCGCCACTGATAGACCGGGGCGCTCGGACTGCCCATGAGGAAATAGGGGCGCTCCATGCCGGTCGGGATCGAAACCGGGAACTGGATCGCCAGCTGGTCGGGCCACAGCGCCGGCTGCTCTGCCGTCGAGTCGTCGCGGTCGAGTGAGGCGAGCACCCGGCCCACGTGACCGAGCCAGGCGGAGTCCGGGCTCTGCGAGCGATCGTCCCACGTCACCCGTACGGCAATCGAGTCTTTCGTGTGCACGGCGCTCACCCACACGCTGGTCACCGCGGGAGCGAACCAGCGCTGCTTGTGAATGACCTGACCGACCAGCGGGAACCAGTAGGCACCCGCGCTATTCCAGGCCGAGTCATCCGGGGTGCGCGGCAGCGCGCGCGAAACGAGCGGCGCGTGGATCACGTCCCGCACCACCGGCGGCTCGCTTGGCGACAGGCTGCGCACATACTCGGCGACGCGCCACAGCTCAGTCTCAGTTAGAAACTTCTGTTCGATCAGGTCACTGAACGAGGGCATGGGGGTGCCGTCGAGCCCGGTACGCAGCCGGTGATAGATGTCCGTTGTCGTCGGACCGCCATTGAAGCGCCAGTTCTCGTGCAGGTTCGCGGCGAACATCGGATGACCGGCGTCGTCCTTCAGGGTGGGTGCGGAGGGCCCATTGCCCCGCCCCTGATCGCCGTGACATTTGCGACAACCGATCGAATCGTAGAATTGCCGGCCTACCTTCAACGCTTCGGGGCTCGTTCCGCCACTCGGTTCTTTACCGAACTGCAGCACGTGCGGCCGTTGCGTGGTATCGGCGAAGAACGACGAAAAGGTCTTGATGTAGGCCAGGACGTCGCGGCGCTCCCGATCGGAGAGCCGTGTCTTCCAGGCCGGCATCGCGGAGCCCGGCAGCCCTTCATCTATAGAGCGCAACAAGTCGCCATCGGTCGGCAGCTGCCCCGTGGGAGTCGAGCGGATCTGATATGTGACGTTGCCCGTAAAATCCCGCGGCGCCGGAATCATCCGCCGCGCGGCGGGGCCATCACCTGCTCCATTGTCGCCATGGCAGCCGGCGCACCATTTCACATACACCTGTTTGCCCGCTGATGTATCCTGGACCAACGTGCGCGGTGCGCAGTAAGCGGTGCGCGGGAATGCAGCGCAAATCAGCGCCGCCGTGATTGCCCGCGCACCGCGCACCGCGTACCGCGTACCCATTACTTGCTGCCCTCCGCCGAGACTTCCCACGTCCG
>DASZNX010000494.1:0-2509 GCA_035551075.1 Gemmatimonadales bacterium
GCCCATCATTCAGATAGAGCCGGTCGCGCAGCGGCTCGCCCTGCCAAAACTCGTTGCCACCACTGACGACGTAGAGATCGAGATCGCCGTCGCCATCCGCGTCGAACAAAGCCGCATCGACGTCTTCATGCAGGCTATCAACGCGGAATGCGGTCTCGTTCGCCGTGCGCCACGTGCCCGTCGCGCTCTGGAGCAGCAGCTCCCCCGCCTGCCACTTGGCGCCGCCGGCGTAGATATCGTCTCGGCCGTCGCCGTTGACGTCGCCGACGGCGAGCGCCGGACCTTCGGTCGACAGCAAATGGGGCATCAGCGGCTCGCGACTGAAGTCGGTGAACGTGTTCTCTCGATGCTTGTAGTCTGGGACGAACTGCGGGTTGACCGGGGCAAACGGTGGTGCGGGACGGGGGCGTGCATACGAATAACGCCCCGTGGCATTGGTCTGAGACAACGTAATGAACTGGTTTGCGCGAACGTTGGTGAGCACCTGGTAGCGCCGATCAGGCCAAATCACGATCAGCGAGTCGACACTGGATGCGGCGCCGAGGCCAAAGTGCGCCCGCGGGTCGACAGCGGACTCGAAGCCACGGGTCGGCATGACTTCGACCAGCTGCGGACCGGTTCTGCCCGCGATCATGACTTTCGCACCCACTCCGCCGGTATTCCCGCCATCTCCCCGCAGTATGACAGTGAGGAAATGGTGGGAGGCGCTGTCGAGCTCTCGCGCGCGATTCCGATAGATCGCGGCTGGACTATTCAGGTTGTTGACCACGAGATCGAGCGCGCCGTCGTTGTCGAGATCGACGTACGCCGCGCCGTTGGAGAATCCCGCCGCGCCGAGGCCCCACGCCTGCGCGAGATTCGTGAATGTCAGATCGCCGTTGTTGTGAAATGCGTAGTTGGGCACCGGCACATGCGGCATTTTCGCGATGTCGGGAACTGCAGGAGCGCCGGCGGCGCTGTTTTGCAGCGACGCGATATAATCGAGATCGTTCGGGCGGCGATAGATCCCACTCGTCACGAAGAGATCTTTGCGGCCGTCGTTGTCGAAGTCGGCGAACAGCGGCGCCCAGCTCCAATCGGTCGCAGCTACCCCTGCGTAGAAGCCGATCTCGCTGAAGCGCAGTTTTCCTCCCACGATCCCACGGTTCAGCTGTAGCGTGTTTCGGGCATACTGATACCAGTAGCCGGCAGCCACTTTGAGATTGAGCAGGTCGTAACTCTCGGCGGTCGCCGCCGTCTTGAGGATGCGCTCGCTGTCGGGCAGCATGTCGAGCACAGCGATATCGGGGCGCCCGTCGTTGTTGAAGTCGGCCGCATCGGCGCCCATCGAGAACCGGCTGGTGTGCCCAGTGGCCTGCGTAATCGACTCCGTGAATGTGCCATTGCAGTTATTGAGGTAGAGAAAGTCGTTTTCCGGAAAATCATTCGCGATGTAAATGTCGGGGCAGCCGTCCAGGTTGACGTCGCTCACCGCGATGCCGAGGCCAAAGCCTTCGACGCCGCCGTAGATGCCGGCCTCCGTGCTGACGTCGACGAAGTGCCCCCCGTCGTTGCGATACAATCGGTCCCCGGCCTTCGCGTTCCGGACCGTGCGGCTCGTGCTGGGGCTCGCCAGGCGCTCCTCATGCGTGGAGCTGTTGAGGAGATACATGTCGAGATCGCCGTCATTGTCGTAGTCGAAAAACGCCGCCTGCGTCGAGTACCCGGAGAACGCGAGCCCGTACTCTTCGGTGCGATCGGTAAAGGTGCCGTCGCCATTGTTGATGTACAGCACGTTGCGGCCCGGCATTCCCGGCACGTCCACACCCGAGACGTAGATATCGAGGCGGCCGTCGCCATTGACGTCCGCCATCGTGACGCCGCTCTTCCAGCCGCCGGAATCGGCGACGCCGGCGCGATCGGTGATGTCCTCGAATCGGAAGTGGCCGAGGTTGCGGTACAGATGGTTGCGGCCCAGGTTCGAGGTGAAATAGAGATCGATGAGTCCATCACCGTCGATATCGCCCGCCGCTACGCCACCGCCGTTGTAGTAGTACAGATAGTTGACGATGTTGAGCGCGGAATCGTTCGGCAGCATGTTGGCGAACGTGACGCCGCTCGCCTCGGGCTTGACCGATTCGAAGAGCGGCGGCACCGCGGGCGAGCGACGGCAGCCCAGCAGCGCGAGCGGTGTCGCGAGCAGAAACACCACAGCTTTTCTCAAGGGGCGGCAGTATAGCGTGAAAACGTTCAACTTGCTCGCCACCGCGCTGGTACTCGCGGGTACTGCGGGGGCGGGAGAGGGGTGCCGGGAAAAGCCGGTCGACGTGGGCGCCCTCATCACCGCCCGCACCGTCGGATTGGAGCATCTGCAGCGCGGCCGCCTGCCGGAGGCGGAACAGGAGTTCCGCAAGGTCATCGCGCTCGCGCCACGCGATCCGCTGGGTTACACGAACCTGGGGCTTACCTTCCTGCGGGCGGGCCGCTACGATGACGCCGAATCACAGCTCCAACGCGCGCGACGCCTCGA
>DASZNX010000495.1:0-3255 GCA_035551075.1 Gemmatimonadales bacterium
TTCGAAATTCACGCAGAACCTGTTCATGGCCGAAGGGATTGGGTACGTCACCGACGCCTTCAGCTTCAATAACCTTGGCGCGGCGCAGACACGTAACGATTCCTCCTTCAACCAGGACTGGGTGCTCGCATCGTTCCTGTCGCGCGCGAACCTCGGCTTCAAGGACAAGTACTTCGTGACGGCCATCCTGCGTTACGATGGATCATCCAAGTTCGCGGTGAATCATAAGTGGGCGGCCTTCCCGGGCCTGTCTGCCTCGTGGAAGCTCTCGAGCGAAGATTTCATGAGCGGCGGGCCGTTCTCGGATCTCCGCCTGCGCGTGGGTTGGGGACGGCAGGGCAACCCCGGTATCGCCCCCTATCAGTCCCTCGTGACCTACGTGGGCGGCTCGGGCGCGAATTACCCGTGGGGTGACGTGTCGCACACCGGCGTCATTCCCAACAGCAACGGCAATCCGAACCTGAAGTGGGAGCAGACCGACCAGTACAACGTCGGCGTCGACTTCGGTTTCGGCGGCAACAAGCTGGCCGGCAGCGTGGACTACTACGTCAAGAACACGTCCGACCTGTTGCTGAACGTCCAGGTGCCTCCGCCGGCATTCTCCTCGACGAGCCTCCAGAACGTCGGCAAGCTCAAGAACAGCGGCCTCGAGATGTCACTCGACTGGCTTGCGCTGTCGAAGCCGGGCCTGACGTGGCGCGCGGGGCTGGTGTTCGCCACCCAGAAGAACAAGGTCACAGACCTCGGTCCCTACAGCTTCCTGCGCTCGGGGTCGGTCAGCGGCCAAGGTCAGTCCGATCAGTGGTCGCAACGGATCCTCCCCGGACAGCCGCTCGGCACGTTCTACGGGCCGGTGTTCGTGGGCGTGGACGCGAAGGGTCATCAATTGTTCAAGTGCTCGGCCGGGACGGCGGGCTGCACCAACGGGCAAACCACCACGCCTTCCGCGAGCGACTACACGATCATCGGGAATGCGAATCCCGACTTCACGTTCGGTTTGACGAACCAGCTGACCAAGGGCAAGTGGAATCTCAGCTTCCTGATTCGCGGCGCGGTGGGACTCGACGTCTTCAACAACACGGCGCTGGTCTACTCGACCAAGGGCAACGCGCTCCAGGACAAGAATTTCCTGAAGCCCGCCCTCAGCGATCCCACGGGCCTGCACGATCCCGCGATCTTCTCCTCGCGCTGGGTTGAAAACGCCGACTTTGTCCGGCTGCAGAATGTGACGCTGGAATACAACCTCGAGGTGCCGATGCTGACCCGGAACGCGCGGAGCGCCCACGTCTATGTGTCGGGCGACAATCTCCTGACGATCACGGGGTATTCGGGCCTCGATCCCGAGGTCTATGCAAGCGCTGGACTGGCATCGCGTGGCGTCGATTATCTCAGCTACCCCCGGCCCCGCATGGTTACCGGCGGGATCCGCTTCGCCTTTTGAGGAGGGATAGAGTCCTATGAAGCGAACGTTCGTGGTTTCGTCGATCGGAGCGGCCGGACTGTGCGCGCTTCTCCTCGTGCCCGTACAGGGATGCACGAATCTCGACGAGACGCCGCCCAGCGCCATCACGCCGGGCAACTTTTTCCATACCGAAGGCGAAGTCCTCGCGGCGTTGGCGGGCGTGTACGCCCAGCTGCGCGGGACCGTCGATGATTATTACAACGTCAGCGAGATCAGCACGGACGAAATGGTGGTGCCGACTCGCGGGCAAGACTGGTACGACAACGGGACCTGGCTCGAGACGCACCGCCAGCAGTTTACGCCGACCAGTCCGGCGACGCTGAGCTTTCTGAACGGCTCGTGGAATACGCTGTACGCCGGTGTGGAACGCGCCAACGGCGTCCTCGACGGCATCGCCAAGTCGGGAGCGTCATCGATCCCCAACGGCGCGAAGATGCAAGCCGAAGCGAAATTCCTGCGAGCATTCTATTTCTACCAACTGATGGATCTGTTCGGCGGCGTACCGCTGGCGACTGTCAGCCCGATCGGCGCCCCGGACACCGCGATCGCGCCGCGGGCCCGCGTCACGCGGGACTCGCTGTTCAAGTTCATCGAATCGGAGCTGCTCGCGGCCCGTCCGGACTTGCCGCTCAAGTGGGATGCGGGGAATAGCGGTCGCGCGACGAAGGGCGCGGTGGACGCGCTGCTCGCAAACATGTACATCAACGCAGGCGTCTTCACCAAGGACAACGGCATCAACGCAACCGCCTATAACTCGTGCGCCGGGGTGACGGTCGCGGGTGGCATCAACGCCTGCCAGGCGGCGGCCAATCGCGTGGACAGCATCAGGCTGTCGAACACGTATCAGTTGGCCGATACGTTCGCGAAGAACTTTCGGGCCGACAACGCGTCGTCACCCGAGAACATCTTCGTGATCAAGTTCGCGGACGAGGCGGGGCTGGGGCTCAATTTCGTGATGCGGGTGCTGCACTACAATCAGTTCTCGCCGACTCCGTGGAACGGATTCTCTGCGCTGGGCACGGCCTACGCGTCGTTCGATTCACTGGATGCGCGGCGCCAGGCTTGGACAGATTCAACCCGAAATGGAGTGTTCCTGGTCGGCCGTCAGGCCAATGTGGAGACCGGTAAGCTCGCCAACGACCGGGCCGGCAATCCGCTCATCTTTACCCCCGACATAGCGAACGTCACCTCGGCCACCGAGGGCGAGGGAGCGCGTATCTACAAGTGGTCGGCCGATCCGAAGCATGTGAACCAGGACAACGGCAACGACTTCGCATGGTTCCGGCTCGCGGAGATGTACCTGATCGAGGCCGAGGCCATCCTGGATGGGGCGACGACAGCGGCGCCGGCTCCGAACACGCCGCTCGCATTGGTACAGGCGGTTCGCAAGCGCGACTTCACCGTGGACACGCTCACCAGCGTGACGCTTCCGACCATTCTGCGCGAGCGGCTGTTCGAGTTCATTGGAGAAGGCAAGCGCCGGCAGGACCTGGTCCGCTTTGGCCAGTACACCGCGCCGTTCGAGTTCAAGACGACGGCGTCACCGGACTACAAGGTCCTAATGCCGATTCCGCAGAGTCAGATCGACGCCAATCCTCTGATGACGCAGAATACCGGGTACTGATTGCCGCAGGCGCTTCACCAAGGGGGGGCGCAGCACGCTGCGCCCCTCTTTCTTCTTATAGCAGGCTTGGCTGCGTGCTCCCGCGCTCCCGCGAAGGAGAGCGAAGCCAGGGACAAGCTCTTTACGCTGCTGCCGTCGAGCTCCACCGGCGTCCGCTTCGCCAATCGCC
>DASZNX010000496.1:0-2404 GCA_035551075.1 Gemmatimonadales bacterium
GGAAGGACCCCTTGTAGCGAAAGACCCGCTTTGTCGCGAAGGACCCTTGTAATGAAGGACCTGATTGTGGATGAGAGCGTCGAGGGCTCTCCAAAAGCAGGTCCTTCGCTACGCGCGCTGGCGCGCGCTCCGCTCAGGATGACAACGCGTGGCTTCGCTTTCAACAAAAAAAGAGGAAAGGTTAGGAGGGGGAGATGTGTGGTCGCCGCTAGCGCTCCGATAGATCTGCCCACGTGGGATTATGATCTTCAATCAGTTTCACCTTCCGGACCCGCACCCAGCCCTTGATTTCCTTCTCGCGGTCAATTGCATCGCGGATGTCGTCGAATTCTTGGAAATAAACCAGTCGAGTAACGCGATATTTCTTGGTAAAACCTAGGTTGCGCCCTTCCCTGTGCTCGGTTATGCGGCGAGCGAGGTCGTTTGTCACCCCGACATACAGCACGCGCGATCGGCTGGCGAGGATGTAAACCCAGTAGGTGCGGCGCACCTTCCAGGATTGGAGCTCGGAGATCTAAGAGTGCCATCTTTTTTCATCAGCATGGTGCATAAGCATGCGGAGCGAGGCTTTCCTCTTTTCCTCTTTTCGTCTTCCCTCTTCCCTCTCCCTCAACCTCACCGAAGCGCGCCTGTCATCCTGAGCGGAACGCGCCGAAGGCGCGCGTAGCGAAGGACCTGCTTTAAGACGCACGCCCGACCCCCAGTGGTCATTGATCATTGATCATTTTACATTGGACATTCCGAAGGCCTGGGTGGCTAGCTCAGCTGGTTAGAGCGCCGGTCTCACATACCGGAGGTCACTGGTTCGAGTCCAGTGCCGCCCATTCAATTGCGGATTGGGGATTGCGGATTGCGGATTTTGAAAGGAAAGGTCGTGGCGGGCACGAAACTCTTCCAGACAATCCGCAACCCGCAATCCGAAATCCGCAATGCGTAGAGTTCTCGTCCTCTCCCACACCTACCTGCAACCAGCCCACCGCGGCAAGCTGCGCGCATTGGCGGCACGCGGCCTCGAAGTCACCGTCGCCATCCCCCAGCGCTGGCGCGAGCCGTGGTTCGGACGGCCGATCGACGTCGCGTGGGAACGCCAGGGCGGGCTCGAGGTCTTTCCCCTCCCCGCGCGCGGCATGGGCAACAAGGGCGAGCTCGACAAAGCGAAGTACGGGCGGCGCGCGCTCAAGGCGCTGCTGCGCGATCGGCGCCCCGATCTCGTCCAAATCGAAGAAGAGCCGACGACGTTCGCCGCGAAACAGGTGTTCACCGCCGCCCGGCGGCTCCAGATCCCCGTCGTGCTCTTCACCCACCAAAACGTCGAGCCCGACCTCGGCTTCTGGGCCCGATGGAAATATCGGCGCATGCTGCGCAAGCTCAGCGGCCTGGTCGCAGGCAGCGATCTCGCGGGGACGCTCGCGCGGCAACGCGCGCCCCATCTCCCGATCGCCGTCATCCCGCAGCTCGGCGCGCTCGCGCCGCACGAGCCGCAGCACGTGCCACACGAAGGACTCGCGATCGGCTTCATCGGACGGTTGGTGCCGCAGAAGGGACTCGATAATTTGTTGCAAGCGCTCGCCCTGCTCCGCAGCACGAAGTGGCGGCTGCTGATCGTCGGTGACGGGCCGGAGCGCGAACGACTGGAAGAGCTCGCCAGCGAGCTGCGCCTGGCCGCGCGGGTGCGCTGGACCGGCGGCCTGCCGGCCGATCAGGTCCAAAGTCTGTGGCCCGATCTCGACGTGCTCGTCCAACCCTCACGCGCGCAGGACAATTTCCGTGAGACCAACGGACACGTCCTCATCGAGGCCATGGCGAACGAAATTGCGGTGGTCGGCTCGGACAGTGGTGTGATCCCTGAGCTCGTCGGTGATGCGGGAATTGTAGTCCCCGCGAGTGATGTGGCTGCACTCGCGGGTGCGCTCGAACGGCTGAGTGACGCAACCGCGCGTCGCACGATGGCCCAGGCGGCGCGCGCGCGGGCGTTACGGTTGTACTCGGACGACGCGATTGCCGAGAGGACGCTGGAGTTCTGGAAGCAGGTGGTTAAATGAACGATGAGCGTCGTGCCGACGTGCCGACGGGAATCTCTAAGTGCCGACTGTTCTCTTAGTACCCGATCTTCCCCTCGAGCGCTGGGCCTCAATGGACAAATACGCCCATCGCCTCCACGACTGGTTGGAGTCGGGCGAATTTGGTCTTAACGTGAGGCTCGCGGCGCACATCGGCGCCCTGACTCGCGACTCCTCCGGCCGCCGCGGTTCCTCCACCGAAAAGCGCAGCGATCGGCGCAAATCGTTTGCCCGCTGGTGGACGCAGCCCGTCGATCCCTCGCGCGTCGTGCTCCCTGGTCCGCTGCACGGCCCGCAGCAATACGCCGCGCGCTACTACTTCTATCCCTGGCGCGTCAAGCGCG
>DASZNX010000497.1:0-15213 GCA_035551075.1 Gemmatimonadales bacterium
CCACTACCGCCGCCACCGCCGCCACCGCCTTCCCCCGCCTCGTGCCTGACCCAGGCGGGCCCCACGATCACGTTGAGTGGGCGGCGAACCACGGGATACGAGAATACGAGTCTGGCGGACAACACCAAGATCGACGCGTCCACCGCGCAGTTCATCACGGGCACGAAGATTCCCGTGCATATCGCCGGATCGCATGTTTGCTACCACGGTGGAGAAGTCATCGGGCAATGGCCGCCGTCGACGCCATGGACGTTCGCGTATACCACATACGGCATAGTCGTGAGCGGTCCCAACACCACCGTCGAGAACGTCGTGATGCCGAACTTTGGCAACGGCGTATCGATGGACCAGAACGGCGCCAACTTCACCGTGAGAAGCTCGTACTTGTCGTATGGTCGCGATGGCAGCATCGAGAACGACTTCGACCTGACCGGCACGGTGGACGACGTGCTGATTGAGAGCTATCTGCCGTTTGGGTCAGAAGAGTATGTGTCGGGCGTCGACGGCAGCAACAACGTCGAGACGATCAAGAATTCGCTGGCCTATCTCGAGCCCATGGATGGAGTCTATAGCGGCCCGGTTCCCGGCACCGCCGGCATGTTCGTCTGGGGCCCGAAGGGTCCCCAGCTCGCCTTGTACAACAACGTCTTCAGGGTCGATCAGAATTCCAACGAGCGCTATTTGGCACCGCCTCCGGGAAAGCTGGCGGATTGCCAGGGCAACGTGATGATCTGGCTGGGTTCGGGACCGTTCCCTGAGACCTTGCCCACCACATTCAACGGCAAGCAGTGCTATACGCTCATGACCGGTCAGGCGGGTCTCGATTACTGGAACAATGCCGTCACCCGGTGGAAGGCCAATCACCCGAATGTGCTGCCGGACATCGCGCCGCCCGTTGTGTCGCTGTTTTCGCCCGGTATCGTGGGAAGCACCACACTGTCGGGTAGCGTGGGACTCACGGCGACCGCCGCCGACGATCGGCATGTTGCAGGTGTGCAATTCGAAATGGACGGCCAAAACATCGGGTCGGAGCTGACGAACGATTCACCGACCAGCAAGTACACGATCTCTTGGGATTCGCGGACTGTCGCGAACGGAACCCACACGCTGACGGCAACCGCGCGGGACGCCGCCGGTCACACGACGACGTCCGCGGGGGTATCGGTCACAGTCAGCAACTGACGGCGAGCGACGCTGTCGCCGTCGAACAATTGCAGCTGGCAGGACGCCTCCCTCGTGCGAGAGGGGCGCGATAACGGCAAACCCGGCGAAAGCCGGCGACGCAAAGCTCCGAGGCTACCGCACGCCACTCGCGTGCCACGCTGGTCGAGCTGCCGAACGTCACTTCCACGTGGGAGCGGTCCGATGCAGATTCGCATTTCCATGGCGCTCGCTGCTGTGCTCATTGCCACGGCGCTCGGCTGTGAACTCTTGCGGGTGGCGGACAACGGGCTGCCCGTCGCATTTGTTACTGTGAGCCCCGGCTCGGCAAGCGTGCCGGCTGGGCAGACCGTGCAGCTCGCGGCTACGGAAAGGGACTCCGCCGGCCACACGCTCACCGGACGCGTGGTGAATTGGGCGACCAGCAGCCCGGCTCACGCGACGGTGAACGGCAGCGGTCTCGTGACGGGAGTAGCGGCCGGGTCAGCGACCATCACCGCGACGAGTGAGACCCAAAGCGGCAGTGCCGTGGTTACGGTTACCGGGTCAGCACCGCCGCCGCCGCCCCCGCCGCCTCCGCCCCCTGGGCCTCCGCCCGGCGGCTCGTGCCTGACGCAAACGGGTCCCACGGTCACCTTAGCGGGCGTGCGCTCTTCCGCCTACGGCAACACGAACCTGGCCGCGAATACCAAGATCGACGCGACTACTGCTCAGTTTTTGCTTCCGACGACGGTGAATATTCCCGTGAATTTTGCCGGCGGGTTGGGCATTTGTTGGAGTGGTGGGGAGATCCTCGGACAGTCTCCGCCGAGTACGCCCTGGCCGACTATGCACGACAGATACGGAATGGTTCCCGGAGTTACAGGCTCGCTGAGCGCAGGATTGCTCAAAGTCGAGAACCTTACCGTATTCGACTACGGGGACGGCGTCAGCATGGATGCGCAGGGAGATAGCGCGTGGAGCGTTCGGAATGTGCACGTCATCTACAGCCGCGACGATTGCATCGAGAATGACTTCTTGAACAGCGGGACGATCGACTCTTCGTTCTTTGACGGTTGCTATCAGGGCATGAGCTCGCAGAGTTACTACAATCCGACACTGGACGGGAGCAACAACCTCGTTGTGATGAAAAATTCCCTGATGCGGCTGCAGGACATGGACCAGACGTATTCCGGCCCGCTGCCGAATGGCAATCCATTGTGGAAGTGGGATGCAATCGGTCCCAAACTCGCGCTGTACAACAATGTCTACCGCGCCGATTCCAAAGCGTGGGAAAGCAGCGGTGACGGCATCCGAGAGACCATGGCGCCGCCGGCGGGGAAGCTCGCGGACTGTGAGAACAACGTCATGGTGTGGCTGGGTCAGGGCGCGTTTCCGTATACCTTCCCGTTGACCTTCAACGGCAAGACCTGTTTCACGATCATGACGGGTCAAGCGGGGCTCGATTACTGGAACAATGCCGTCGCCCAATGGAAGGCCAAGCACCCGACTACGCTGCCCGACATCGCGCCGCCGATCGTCTCCCTGTTTTCACCGGGCATCGTCGGAAGCTCGACGTTGACCGGCACGGTTACGCTGACGGCAACGGCCGTCGACGACCGGGACGTCGTCGGCGTTCAATTCGCGTTGAACGGGCAGAATATTGGAGCGGAGCAGACCACGAACGCGCTGACAAAATTCACCCTCTCGTGGGATTCGCGCAGCGTGGCAAATGGGACATACACGCTCACCGCAACCGCGCGGGACGCCGCCGGCCATACGAAGCAGTCCGCGGGCGTTACGGTGACCGTCAGCAACTAAGCGCGGCGCGCGATGTAGACGCCGACGAGGCAGATTGCTCCGCCGAATACTGCAACTGCTGCTGGCACTTCTCCCAGAATCAGCCAGCTCAGCACGATCGTGATCGGGGGCACGAGGTACGCCGTCGCCGCGAGGCGGCCCGCCGAGCCGCGCGCCAGCGCGTACGCCCATGTTGTGAAGGCAATCGATGTGGGAAATACGCCGAGGAAGAGGAGCCAGGCGATGCCGTTTGCCGGCGCAGCTCTGAGCTCACGAATGAGCAATGGAGCAAACGGCAAGCACACGATTGCGCCCACGGCACAGCACGTCCACGTCACCTGCAATGCAGTTATCCGACGGAGTACGGGTTTTTCGGCGACCACGCCGACGGCGGAGGAGACAGCCGCGACGAGGCAGAGTATCACGCCTGCGAGCGGCGCATGACGGGCTGTTGTCGCGAATCCAATCAGCACGACTCCCGCGAAAGCGAGCACGCCACCGAGCAGCAGGTTCGGCGTGGTGCGCTCATTCAGGAACAGCGCTGCCAGCGCTACCACGATGATCGGCGCGACCAGCACCAGCATCGCTGCCGTCCCGGCATCGACGCGGCGCTCGGCATCGTTCAGCACGAGATTATAGACGCCGAACCACAGCAGGCCCGCTAAGACCAGCAGCAAGAGCTCGCGCCGCGTCGGCCTGACGAAGGGGCGTGTCGCGACGAGCGCTCCGAGAAGCACGCTGCCGATCGTGAGGCGTCCCAGCGCCAGCGCGCCAGGCGAAAAGGAGCGCCCCGCGGCTCGGATGCCGACGAATGCGCCGGCCCACAGCACCACCGAAATCAGCGCAGCGCCGAGCGGCAGCCAGTCCTGGAACGACGTATTCTTGATTGTCATGGGCATCAAGAATACTCGACGCGAGTTTCTCGCGACCACCGCCGCGCTGGCCGGGCTGCGCCTACGAATCGTCGGCGCGGACCCGCCCGCGCCGTATGGTCCCACGCCGTCGCCGCGCCAGCTTTCCTGGCATGACCTCGAGTTCTACGGCTTTCTCCACTTTACCGTCAACACCTTCACGAACCGCGAATGGGGAGACGGCGACGAATTGCCGAGCCTGTTCAACCCCACGGATTTCGACGCCGATCAGATCGTGGAAGCGGCGCGCGACGGCGGGATGAAGGGGCTGATTCTCACCTGCAAGCACCACGACGGTTTCTGTCTCTGGCCCTCGAAGTACACCGAGCACTCGGTCAAGAACAGCCCATTTCGCGGCGACGTGGTCAAGGCAATCTCCGAGTCGTGCGCGCGGCACGGGGTGCGCTTCGGCATCTATCTGTCACCGTGGGACCGCAACCATCCCGATTACGGCCGCCCCGAGTACCTCGTCTACTACCGTAATCAGCTGCGCGAGCTGCTGACCGGCTACGGCCCGATCTTCGAGATCTTCTTTGACGGCGCGAACGGCGGCGACGGGTACTACGGCGGAGCGTACGAGCGCCGCGAGATCGACAATCGGACATATTACGACTGGCCGAACACGTGGCAGATGGTGCGTGATCTCCAGCCGAACACCGTGCTCTTCAGCGATGCCGGGCCTGACATCCGCTGGGTTGGAAACGAGAACGGCATCGCGGGCGAGACCTGCTGGGCGACATCAAATCGAGAGGACTTCTCGCCGGGACGGGCTGATGTGGCGCGATTGAATCGCGGCGATCGCCCGGGGACGCAGTGGGTGCCGGCTGAGTGTGACGTGTCGATCCGGCCGGGATGGTTCTACCACAAGCATGAGGACGACCAGGTCAAGACGCCGGACCAATTGGTCAATCTCTACTACTCATCGGTGGGGCGGGGGGCGTCATTCTTGCTCAACCTGCCGCCCGATCGCCGTGGCCGGATTCACGACAATGATGCGCGATCGTTGCGCGAGTACCGGCGTGTCATCGATGGCACGTTCGCCACGAACCTCGCGGCCGGCGCGCGCGCGACGGCGAGCAACTCACGCGACAAGGACCGGGATGCGAGGTTCGCGCCCGGTAATGTGCTGGACTCGAACCCGCATACGTATTGGGCCACCGACGACGGCGCGCGCATGCCGAGCCTCACGTTAGACCTCGGCCGCGACGTCACGTTCAATGTGGTGCGGCTGCGTGAATTCCTGCCGCTCGGCCAGCGCGTGGAAGCCGTCGCACTCGATCAATGGCGGAACGGAGACTGGGTGGAGTTCGCGACGGCGACGAGCATCGGTAGCTGCCGCCTGATCAGAGGCTCGCGCATCACAACGTCGCGCGTGCGCGTGCGCATTACGCAGGCGCCTGTGTGCCCGGCTATTTCCGAGATTGGATTGTTTGCTGAGCCGATTTAGCGGTGCCGGCCGCCAACGCCGCGGCCGATGCTGACTCCACCGAACCCGCCCCGACTTCCACCAAAGCCACCGAGACTGCGGCTGACGCCGCTGAATCCGCCGCGGGTGCCGAAGAAACTGCCCCAGACGCTCGACGAGTGCGGCGAGCCGCCGCGCGGAGCGATACCACGGCTGCGTGGCTGGATGACGCGAGGCTCGGTGCTGCGATTCCGCGGCTGGACGCCCCAGCCACTCGATCCGCGATTACCGATCGCGACCGGCGCGGTGGAGCCGCCGCGCGGGCGGGGCTGTATTGGCGTAAACGTGCTTTGCACGCCGGGCTGTTTGCGGGTGAACCCGGTGGCGAAGCCGCCGGTATAGATCGTCGGCGTGCCGTAGAACGGATGATAGACCGGCAGCGGGCGGTAATACGGAGCGTACGGATAACCGGCGCCGAATCCGTACCAGCCCCAGAACGGCATGAAGTAGAACGGCGAGTAATATGGGTAGCCGAATGCGAAGCCTACGCCGAAGGGATACGGATACCCGAACGCCAGGCCGATGCCGAAGTGAGAATGCGAGCCGTACCCATCAGCATCGGACGCAGTCTCCGGCGCGTTGACGACGTAGGTCGTGACATCGTAATCGAACGGATTGCCGCGGGCCATGTTGTTCATGATCTCGAGCAAACCCGCGAGCGGATCGCGCTTCACGCTTTGATCGGGACCGCCGAGGGCGGCGAAATCCCAGTGGCCGTTGCGGGTCAGCTCATCGAACGTGAATGGGTCGCGCGAGTAGGCGGCGAGAATGGTGCCGGTGCCACCTTCGTACTCCATCTGCAATCCTTCACGACCGGAGCGACCGAGCACTTCGAATTTGCGCTCACCGCGGACGAAGTTGTCCTCACCGGGATCGATCGGAAACAGCACGCGCACCCGGCCCACGGGATCGGCGTGCAGAATAACGACGTAGCCATCGCGCGCGGTCTCGATATAGATCCGCGCGCGGTCACCCACATTGTACGTGTCGTGATTCAGGCGGACGGTGATGAGTGGATCATCCGCCTGGGGAGGCGCCATCAATGGTGCAACTGCTAACAGCAGTGGGAGCAGCATACGCTGGAATATACCCTCTCACCCGCCATGCTGCTCCCCACCATTTCACTTTGAGGCAACAGCTTTCGCCCACGATCGAGCAGTAGCGATCTGCTTCACGCCTGGCCGGCTTCGGTTAGCGCAAATCTCCACTTCGAAACAGCAGTCCGACGATACCCGTGGTCGCGTTCGTCTGCGGTCCAAGGTTTTGGAAGGTCGCTGACCGGCCGTTCGCCTCGGCGCGCACCGTGGAATTTTGGTACAACGGGTAGTACCCGATCATCATCCGCTGGGCGCCGGGCGGAATCGTGCAGCCGCACCGCATCGATCCCGCTAACCCGGCGTTCACTATGATGGAAAGCGACTGCCCGGTCTCATTCGTAATCAGCGGCGCGAAATAAGCGCCGTGTCGGGGACTCGCGCTGGCAACGACAGTCACCGTGCCACGCGGCCGGTCGATCGAGATCGTATCTCCCAATCCGACGCCGAGACGCGGCACGAGCTGCCATGACAAGTCGAGTCGCCGGGCGCGATCGAGCTTGAGCTCGAATGATCCACCGGGCAGAATCCGCCGCTCCTCACCCGCGACTTGCACCGTCACCATGTCGGTCAGCTTGTTCTCGAACACGAGCGTGGGCTGCCTGAAGAACAGGGCGCCGGCGCCAAGGGCAACCAGAGGCAGCGCGATAACCAGGAGCACCCAACCAACTCGTCGTGGTCGTACCGGCGACCGACGTGTGGATTTCGTGGTCGCTCCACTGACCAGCAGCTCCGTCGCCGCCTGGGCTGCCGTCGCCCGCGACCGCATCGTGCCTGGCTGCTTATCACTTTCGAGTGCGGCGATCACTTCCGCGGCGGAGTGGAAGCGGTCCTTCGGCTGTTTCTGCAACAGGCGCAGGATCACATCCGACAACTCATGCGGCACGTTCGCGTTCACGTCCGACGCCGCGGGCGGTGGATCGGCGATGTGCTTGCCGACGATCTGCTGCGATGAATCGCCGTCGAACGGCGGAGCACCGGTAACCATCTGGAACAGCACGGCGCCGAGCGAGTAGAGGTCCGACGCGGGGCCAAGGTTGGGGTCGCCCAGCGCCTGCTCGGGGCTCATGTAGTGCGGTGTGCCGATCACGAGCCCTGTTTGGGTGAGTCCGGGACCGGCCTCGGCATCGAGCCGTCGGGCAATTCCGAAATCCACGAGCAGCGGCCGGCCGCGCGCGACATCGAGCATGATGTTGTCGGGCTTGATGTCGCGATGAATCAGGCCGGCTTTGTGCGCGTGATCGAGCGCATCGAGAATCGGGATGATGATCGCGAGCGCGCGCTCGGGCGGGAGCGCGCCCCCGCCTGAGCGCTTGAGCAACTCACCGAGGGACATGCCGTCCACGAATGGCATCGCGTAGTAGACGAGTCCCTCGCCTTCACCGACAAAATGAATGGGCAGGATATTCGGATGCTCGAGCCGTGCAGCCGCGCGAGTCTCGCGCTGAAACCGCTCGA
This sequence comes from Gemmatimonadales bacterium, assembly GCA_035551075.1. GTDB lineage: Bacteria > Gemmatimonadota > Gemmatimonadetes > Gemmatimonadales > GWC2-71-9 > 20CM-2-65-7. Next base: position 7,869 of record DASZNX010000497.1, read on the forward strand.
TCATACCTGAGGTCCAGGCGACATCGGGCCGCAGCACCTTCACCGCCAGCCGGCGCTCCAGGTCCTTGTCCCAGACCTCGTAGACCTCGGCGAACCCGCCGGAGCCAATGAGTCGCCGGACCTCGTACTTGGGACCGAGGGCGCGGGAGAGGGCGGATAGCGTGTCGGAAGGCGGCTCAGGCATGGCCGCTACTATGGGGAATGCCGGACTGCGATGCAATCCGACCGCTTTGATGCAATCCGACCGCTTTATAGAAGAAGGGCTTCTACCCGGTAGGCATGGACCAGGTTAGCCCCTTTCGACCACCCAAATACCGTAAATCTCCCATCCTGCGACGCTACCAGCGCCAATGAGTCGCGCTGTTCGTGCACGAATTGCGCGGCTGACAGATGGCGCGTCCCGCCGAGCTCGCCCGCGAGCATCTTCGTGGGCCGCTGGCCCAGGATCGGCTCACGCACCAGTACCTCTTCGACGAACGGCCCCGCTTCGGTCCGCCCGATCTTTGCTCCGAATGCCAGCACATCCCAATGGTCGCTCAACACGACGGCACCATCGACGGCCGTGAGCCCACCGATCGCGTCGATGGCTTCACGGAATGCGGCATCACGTCCGCCTTTTCGCACCAGGTCGCCGAGCTTCGAGAAGGGCGGCGCGACCGCGTAAGGGACCGAAACGATCGAGTTACGCCATGCCGTCGAGCCGTGCGGTACGACCAGCAGCGAGCCGCCATGCTTGTGCGCGCGCATCGACAGCGCGAGCGGGAGCAGGACATTGTCCGATTCGGCTGACGCGCGATCGAAGCCGAGCAGCGTGATCACGAAGTCGGGGCACTCCGGCGTGAGTGTGCCTTCGGCGTCGACGATCTTGACCTGATCGCCGTCGAGCACCGCGATATTCGCGAACTTGCCGTCCGGATCCGCGCGCCGATGCTTGATCACCAACAGGCCAGGTTCGATCACTTCCACCACAAAGCAGAGCGGCGGGATCGAGCGGGTCGCGCCCCACACCCGCAGATCCGCGCCGTTGCGCCAGACGCCGAGGTGAATTCCGGGTCGCTCGACAGCGGGCGACAAGCGCGTCAGGGTCGCCGGATCGAGCGGCAGCGGATGTTCGATGAACAGCGCTGTACCGGTCTTGGGCGGCGAGAGATAGGCGAGAGAGATCGTCGGCGCGCGGCCCTCCTCGCGTCGCAAGCTCGCCCAGAATGCGGCATTGATGAGCCGATCGATCGTGGCCTCGTCGGGCGGCTCGGCGACCGCCGCGGACGTTCCCTGCTTGCGCGCCAGCGCTAAGTGACGGTGGAAGTGCTCAGCTACGACGTGCGCGACCGATTGGTTCATATCCTGGAAGCTACTCGCGCTTTGCTATGTGACCATTCTCACGGTGACCGGCTCTACCCCTCGGTCATCTTCTATTAATGAAGGCCGCCGTCGACCTGTTGCACGAAGCGCGCACCCGCGAGCTCGCTGCGTGCATTCCAGAAGCCATCCAGAGTTTCGAAGCCGCCATCGCCGCCGCCGAACAGACGGGCGAGCGCGCGGTTCTGGCCGAGGCCCAGCGCCGGCTGGCTGTCGTCATCCATCACCGCAATGAAACGCAGCGGGCGCGCGAGTTGTGCCGGTCCAGCTATCAGGTGGCCTGCGAGCTCAAGAACGACATCCTAGCGGCCGAAGCCCTGAACACGCTGGGCGGACTCGCGCTCAGCACGGGCGAAATGGAGCAGGCGCGCAGCTACTTCCAGCAGGCCCTCGAGCGAGGCGGTCACGCCCGCGAGCTGCAGTCGCGTGTCGAGATGAACCTCGGCATTCTGGCGAATATTCACGGCGATCTCGTCAATGCGGTGTGGCATTATGAGGCTGCCGTGGACGCGTTTCATGCGACCAACGACGAGCACGGCGCCGCGCGCGCGTACATCAATCTCGGCATCGCCCACACGGACCTGGCGCAGTACGACTGGGCCGACAGCTACTTCAACATGAGCTACGATATCGCCGAGCGCGCCGGCGACCTGCACTTGCAGGGCATTTGCCTCGTCAATCACGCGGAAGCCCACTTCGTGCGCGACCGCTTCGACGAGGCGCGCCGCAATGCGGAGGACGCGCTCGCCATCTTCAACCGGCTCGACTCGCCCGCCGACAAGTCCGAAGCCTATAAGCTGATTGGCATGGTCTATCGCGAGACCGGACGCCTGGCGCTCGCCGAATCGCGGCTCCGGACGGCCATCGCGCTCGCCGGAAGCTCGAGCTCGGTGCTGAACGAAGCGGAGGCCTCGCGCGAGCTGGCGCTGCTGATGCAGGCGATGGGCCGCAATCAGGACGCGCTCACGCTGCTCAACGCCGCGCACCGCCTGTTCCGGCGACTCGATGCGCGCATCGATCTCGTGCACGTCGCGGGCAAAGTATCGGAGCTCGAGACGACATACTCCGAGCTGGTGCGCGAGTGGGGCCAGTCGATCGAATCGGCCGACAGCTATACGTTCGGCCACTGCGAGCGCGTGGCGCAACGCTCACTGGCGGTGGCGCGCGCGCTCGGCCTCGATGACATGGAGCAGACCGCCATCCGTCTTGGCGCCTATCTGCACGACCTGGGCAAAGTGCGCGTGCCGCACGAAATCCTGAACAAGCCAGGTCCGCTGACGCGCGAGGAATTCGAGATCGTGAAACTGCATCCGATCTGGGGACTCGAGCTGCTCTTCGCCGTCGAATTCCCGTGGGATTTGAAGCCGATCATCCGCTGGCACCATGAGCGCTACGACGGCACAGGCTATCCTGATCGGCTGCGCGGCGACGAGATCCCGATTTCGGCGCAGATCGTCGGCATCGTCGACGTCTACGACGCGCTCACAACGGAGCGCTCGTATCGGAAAGCGCTGCCGCATGACGCGGCCATGGCCGAGATCGAGCGCTGTAGGAGCTGGTGGGGCCAGTCCGTTTACGACGCGTTCGTCGAATCCGTAGAGCCCAGCCCATCCACATTGAAACGATAGCCGGTAACATCTCGACCCGATCGCGGGTCAGAAGCGCACGAAAACCTCAACAGGAGTGCGCCATGGATCGTTCACTGATTTTCCTCACCGCCGCACTCGGCATCGCCGGTTGTATGCCGGCTCCCGCATACACGAGCGCATCGGTCGTCTATGCTGAACCGGCGCGCTACGTCTACGTGGTGCCGGTCGATCGCGTCGTCGTGGTGACGCAGGAAGTGCTGGTCAATCGTGGCTGGACCGTCTATCGGGTCGAGCGCTCGGGCCCCAACCGCATCATCTGGGCGCGCCAGGGTGATGATCACGTCGTTCGCATCTTCGCGACCCCGGAACGGGATCGCGTGATCGTGCGCGGCCTGATGGAGGAGCGCACCCACGAAAACCGCGGGCGCCACGAGGGATGGGCAAAGCGCGGCGAGCCGCACGAGATCATCACCGACATCGATGTGAAGCTCAAAGAACGGGGCTGAGCTACATTAGATCATTCTCCATACTCTGAGTCTCGTTCTCGCGCTGGTGCAAGGCGCCGACTCGGTCCCTGCCGAGCGGCGCCTTGCGCGCGAGTGGTATCGCGACGCGAAGTTCGGGATGTTCATTCACTGGGGCGTCTACAGCCTGCTCGGCCAGGGCGAATGGGTGATGCAGAACCGGCCCATTACGGTTGCGGACTATGAGTGGCTCGCCACGACGTTCAATCCGGTAAAGTTCGATGCCCGCGCCTGGGTCTCATTGGCCAAGGCCGCGGGTGTCCGATATATCACGATTACCTCGCGCCATCACGACGGTTTCTCGATGTTCGCGACGCGTGTGACGCGCTACAACATCGTCGACTGGACGCCGTTCAAGCGCGACCCGCTGAAGGAGCTCGCCGACGAGTGCCATCGTCAGGGAATCAAGCTCTTCTACTACTACTCGCAGCTCGACTGGCACAATCCCGATTACTGGCCGAGGGGCGCGACCGGTCAGAAGACGGGTCGGCCGGAGAACGGCGACTGGAATCACTATCTCGATTTCATGGATGCGCAGCTCACCGAACTCCTCACGAACTACGGCGCGATCGGTGGCATCTGGTTCGACGGAATGTGGGACAAACCGAGCGCCGATTGGCGCTTGCCACAAACGTACGGGCTCATCCATCGATTGCAGCCCGCCGCGTTGATCGTGCCCAATCATCATCAGACGCCGTTGCCCGGCGAGGACGTGCAGACGTTCGAGCAGGACCTGCCTGGGGCCAACACCGCAGGCTTCAACACGACGACGATCGGTGGGTTACCGCTCGAGACGTCGCTCACGATGAACGACTCGTGGGGCTTCAACCTGACTGATCACCACTACAAGTCGACTCGCGAGTTGATTCACTATCTCGTGCGCGCGGCGGGTGTGGGAGCGAATCTGCTGCTCAACATCGGCCCACGTCCCGATGGGACGATCCCGCCGGAGGCGGAAACACGGCTCGGTGAGATCGGGAAATGGCTCGCGGCAAATGGGGGATCGATCTATGGCACGCGCGCCGGTCCGATTGCACCGCGGCCGTGGGGGGTCACCACGGCGCGAGGCGATACCGTGTATGTACACGTATTGGAGTGGGCGGATAGTGTGCTGGCGATACCCTTACCCGGGACTGGGAAATGGAAGGCAAGGAGCTGGCCCGATGGACGAACGCTACAGACAACACAATCGAGTAACGGGATCGCGATTGCCTTACCCGCAAGCGATAGTCCGGATCGGATTGCCGCGTTGACTCGCCGCTAGGCCCACATCTCCCGCAGTTTCGCCGCGACATCCGTAGCACCACCCGCTCTCTCGAACCAGCCGAGCAAATCATTCGGAATAAACCGCGTTCGCGGCGCATACACATGCCGATCGCCATTCCGACTCGTATAGAATCGGTGTGGCTGGATGAGATAGAGGCGCTCCTTCGCCCGCGTCATCGCGACATACAGCAGCCGCCGCTCTTCGTCGATTTCCTCTTGACTTCCCGTGGCCATATCAGAGGGAATACAGCCATCCACCACGTTCAGGATATAGACGACGTCCCACTCCTGCCCCTTCGCCGAATGGATGGTCGAGAGAATCAAGTAGTCGTCGTCGATGAGCGGATCGCCCGCGAGATCGCCGACCGCCTCGGGTGGGTCCAGCGTCAGATCGCTGAGAAATGACTCGCGACTGGTGTGGAGGTTGCCGAGGTGTTCGAGGATGTCGAGGTCGGCAATTCGAGTAGCTGTGCTCTCGTACAACCGTTCGAGCTCCGGTTCGTACCATTTGCGGACCATCCCCAACTGTCCACGCCACTCCGTTGCTTGTCTCAGTGTGTCGAGGAGCTGCTGGAGGGTCGCTGGAATCGCGGCCTGCCCTTCGAGAATGCGGCGCGCTTGGGCGGGCCCAACACCCGGGAGCAGCTGCAGCACGCGAAACGCGGCGATATCGTCCTTCGGATTCTCCGCCCACCGCAAGAGGCACACGACGTCCTTCACGTGCGCCGCCTCGAGAAACTTGAGGCCACCGTATTTCACAAATGGAATGTTGCGCCTGCCGAGCTCGATCTCGAGGAGATCGGAGTGATGCGCGGTGCGCATCAACACCGCCTGACGATGCAGGGCAATGCCGGCCTCACGGTGCTCGAGTACGCGCTCGCAAATGTAGTCCGCCTGTGCCTGGTCATCCTGCACCGCGACGAGGGATGGCTTCTGCTCTGATCGGCGCTCCGAGAAGAGATTTTTCCCACCAATCACGGCATTCGTCGCGTCGAGGATCGGCTGCACGGATCGATAGTTCTGCTCGAGCTTGATGACGGTTGCCGGCGGATCGAACTGCTGTGGGAAGTCCAGAATATTCCGAATCGTGGCGCCGCGGAACGAATAAATGGCCTGCGCATCGTCACCGACCACCGTGATCGATTTACCGAGCTTCAGGACAATCTCGGCCTGCAGCACGTTCGTATCCTGATACTCGTCGACCAGGACATGATCGAAGCGCTTGGCGACGTCCAAGAAGCTCCAATACAGCAAGAGGTCGTCGTAATCCACGACAGCGCGCTTTTGCTTCGCCTCCACGTAGCTCCGAAAGAGACTCTTCAGCTGCTCGACCCAATCGACGTAGGCGGGGAACGTGTGTTTGAGCGTGGTCTCGAGCGAGCCGCGCGTGTTCACGACATGCGAGTAAATCGCGAGACACGTGTCCTTGCGCGGAAAGCGCGCCGCCTGCTTGCCGAAGCCAAGCTCACTGCGGACGACGTTCAGGAGATCCGCGGAATCGGAACGGTCGAGAACCGTAAAGCTCGGATCGAGGCCAACCGCGTGGGCATGCAGTCGCAGCAGCCGATTCGCGACGGAGTGGAACGTGCCCGCCCAGGGGATCCGTTGCCTGGCTCGCCGGATCATGACCTCCGCCGCTCGCCGGGTGAACGTGAGCAGCAGAACCCGACTCGGATCCGCTCCTTCCTTAATCAGATGAGCGACGCGATGCGCGAGGGTGTTGGTTTTGCCGGTCCCGGCGCCGGCAATGATCAGGAGGGGACCGGGCGGCGCCGTTGCGGCGGCACGCTGCTGTGGATTCAGATCCATGGGCGCCCGAATATAAGCCGAAGCTAGTCAAAAAGCCCTCGCCAAGTGCCCTGCCTGACGTCAATGGTGTAGAAAGTGCATGCGATTCTCGGAGGGATGTGATGGCTGTACTCTTTGTTTGCCCGCGCTGCTCAAAGACGGTGGATCCGCTGGGACCGAATGCGGAGATGAATTCCGCCAATAAGCTATGGCAGCATAAGAGTTGCGCCCGCGCGACCGCGACGGCTATCGCGGAATCTGACGAAATGGCCGAGCCCAGCGGCCAATAGGATGAGGCGGCCTTATGATGGAGTCGGATGAATCAAGGGATGGCGGACCTCCCAGGGCTCGTGCGCGGCTGTGTCCCCGCTGTTTCAAGCCGGTAGACCCGCTGGACCCCAATTCGCAGCGGAACGGAAAGACGCGGAAATGGGAGCACAAAGAGTGCCGGACATCGCCTCGCGTATATCCGCATCATCGGAATCCTGCGATACGCTGAAATGAAGCGGTAATTGCACGGCCCAGTAGGCCGGTCACGTGTTCTAGGAGAGTCCCGGAAAGGGAAACTCCCTGTGCGTAAGGGCATTTCCCGTGTCGTATTCCTGCGACGCAGATCCTACCGTGGATCTACCATCGCAGGAGGTGGACCGTGCGTGTGTATTTCTGGTCCACGTGCTGCGCCCTCACGTCGATCGCACTTATCTCAATCGCCGCATGCCAGACTGAATTCGATGATCCGGGGTTTGCTGGTGGAATCGAGGCAGTCCCCGCGCGTGTGCTCGGGCAGCCGCTCCCCGGTCTGACGGCCGACGAAGATGC
>DASZNX010000498.1:0-6044 GCA_035551075.1 Gemmatimonadales bacterium
CAAAGTGCGCGCAAAGAGGGCGGCGAACTCCTGCGGGGCGGCCATTGGGGCACCAAATTTAACAACGCTTCCTCGGACCCGCCGTCGCAGCTAACGTACGGCCCATGATCGCCATACTGCTTGTGACGGCCGTCATAACCACTCGGCAGGACACGCTATCGCCCGCAGTGCATCGCGTCTTGGCGGACGTGCGCTTTTTGGCTGATGATCGGCAGGAGGGGCGTGGCGTGGGGACGGCGGGCCTCGAGCGCTCCGGCGCGTACATAAAGGAAGGCTTCACCCGCGCCGGGCGCCGCGCCACGACGGTTCTGGGGAAACGCGGGACATGACGTCGATCTCCGCCTCGGAGGCCACGAAGGTCGTGCGCGCCCTGCGCGCCGCGCACCTGCACGATGAAGGGCGCCAGGTGCTTCTGCAGATGGCGTGCGAGCGCATTCGCGCGTGGGGCCCGCCGTACACCTCCGTCTACGCCTACATGCTCCAGGGCGACGAGCTCGTGCTCGAGGCCCACGCCGGGCGTGAGACCGAGCACACGCGTATTCCAGTCGGCAAAGGCGTGTGCGGCACGGCGGTCGCCGAGCGGCGCGATCAAAACGTCGGCGACGTGGGTGCGATCGGGAATTATCTCGCGTGCAATGTATTCACCAAATCGGAGCTGGTCGTCCTCATTCGACGCGGCGATCACATCCTCGGGCAAATCGACATCGATTCGGACGTGCCGAACGGGTTCGGCGAACGCGAGCACGCGGATGTAAAGGAAGTAGCCGACGCGCTTGCCGTGCTGCTTTAATCCCTGACAAGCTCCATTGAAGTGAACGGCGTTCGTCTCTTCACTCGCCGCGCCTGCATGCGGGACGGCCCACTCGTCCTCATCCTGCACGGCGGGCCGGGCGCACACCACGATTACCTCCTTCCGCAGTACGATCGACTCGCGAGCGGTCGTGAGCTCTTCTATTACGATCAGCGCGGTGGCGGGCAATCTCCGGTGTCACGCGACACGCCCGTTGGATGGCGCGAGCACGTCGCCGACCTGGAGGGCATTCGCGAAAACCTTGGGCTCGGCCACGTGACGCTTTGCGGATACTCGTGGGGAGGACTCCTAGCGGTACTGTATCTACTCGAGCACCCCGAACGAGTCGAGCGAATCGCGCTCGTTTCGCCCGCGTCCCCCACGGTGGAATACCGGCGTCAATTCGACGCAGAGTTCGCGCGTCGGATGGCGTCCCCGGAAATTCAGCAGGCGCGCGAGGAGCTGCGCGCGAGCGGCCTGCGCGAGCGGGACCCGGCCGCCTACCAGCGCCGCGCGTTCGAGCTGTCAGTCGCCGGGTATTTCCGTGATTTCCATGACGCGAAAAATCTCACTCCCTTTCGCGTGAACGCACGCACGCAACAGGCGGTGTGGGACAGTCTCGGTGAATACGATCTGCGCCCGCAGCTCAAGGCACTCGCAGCTCGCAGCCCGCTTCCCGCATCCCGCGTGCTGCATGGTACGTTCGATCCGATACCCATCGCGGGATCGCGCGAGCTCGCAGCACTCCTCAAAGCGTCGTTCGTCGAGCTCCCGGTGGGGCACTGCCCCCACGTCGAAGCGACTGACGATTTCGTGCGGGCCATGGATGAATTCCTTCCGGCGCAGTGAGAACCACGCCCTTCACTCTCGTCTTTGGCCAAATCGCTGCTGAGCGGTTTCCGGCTATTCGGGAGGCGTTGCGAACGGAGGGGGGGGAGGGGGGGGAGGGGTCGGCGCCCGCGGACCGCGCCCGGTTTGTGTTGGTCGAGCCGGTCGCGCGGCTGTTACGCGATATCGTGCCGGAGGCAGCCGGTGCGGAGGCGCTCGAGGCGCACCTCCTACTCCTGCACCACGCCTATCTGCACTGGGCAGGCGAGGGATGGGTCTATGACATCAGCGAGGACGCGCTCCAGCGCGCGATGTCTGACCACCGCATCACGTCCCGGCCGCCGCGCGCAGCGCTCTACCTGCAGCTCCCTGAGCTGCGCGTCTGGGGGTCATCCACACCGGGCGCGGCGGCGGAGCCGCTCGATGGAATGTTCGTGAGCGAGACGACGACGCCGGGCAGGATCGCGGTGCTCGCGGTATTCGGCATGCGGCCCGATCGTCCGGGCTTCAGCGCCGTCGGCCTCGACGGCGGGGCCGACGCCGAGGACGCGAGCAGCGGTGAGATCGAAGTTGCCGCCGCCCGCGAGGATGGCAGCGCGCCGTTCGGTCCGATGCTGGCCGGGGGGTCCGCGGCGGGACTCCATTCCGTCGCGAACGCTGGGGAGTTGCTGTTGCTCACGTGCCGGATACTCGCGCAATTACCGGAAACGGACGATGGGGCGGTTCGCCAGGGCGGCGCATTGGAGCGCGTCGTCCACGTCGAGTAGATTCCGCGAGCATCCTATGAGTCCGAACGTCGCCCGAGCGGAGCGGAAAGCGCTGGCGCGCAAGATTATCGCGCGCCTCAAGCGGGAGTACCCCGATGCGACGTGCGCCCTTCACCACGGCAATGCGCTCGAGCTGCTCGTCGCAACGATCCTGTCGGCGCAGTGCACCGACGCGCGCGTGAACATGGTCACGCCGCATCTGTTCGCGAAATATTGCACGGCACAGGACTACGCGGCCGCCGATCCGCGCGTGCTCGAAAAGGAAATTCAGTCGACGGGATTCTTCCGCAACAAGACCAAATCGATCATCGGGATGGCGCAGGCGCTCGTCGAGCGGCACGGCGGCGAAGTCCCCCAGACTATGGAGGAGCTGACCGCGTTGCCCGGCGTCGGACGAAAGACCGCCAATGTCATTCTGGGCACCTGGTTTCGTAAGAATGAGGGCGTGGTGGTCGACACGCACGTCCAGCGCCTTGCGCGGCTCCTCGGGCTGACGCGCCAGGATGATCCGGCGAGGATCGAACAGGATCTGATGGCCATCGTGCCGCGAGACGACTGGACCTGGTTCTCGCATACGCTCATTCATCACGGCCGTGCTATTTGTATCGCGCGGCGCCCGAAATGCATGGAGTGCGTGCTAAACCGGTTATGTCCCAGCTCGACGGTTTGAGCATACGTCGGCACGACGGCACGACGGCACGACGGCACGCCCCCGTACTTCGGGGAGACCTACCGACGTGCCGACGTGCCGACGTGATTCCATGACCCCCACCCCCACCCTGCCGCCCGTCGACCGAGCCGGTCTCGTCGCCACGCGCCGCGACATCCACGAGCATCCCGAGCTCGGTTTCGAGGAAATCCGTACTGCGGCGTTGGTCGCGGATCGGCTCCGGAGGTTGGACTACCTGGTCCGGCCCGGAGTCGGCAAGACGGGGGTTGTCGCCATGAAACAGGACGCAAACAAAAACGGTCGCTGCGTGTTGTTGCGCGCGGATATGGACGCGCTTCCAGTCGACGAGGCGAATGACGTGCCCTATCGCTCACGTCATGCGGGCAAGATGCACGCGTGCGGGCACGATGGGCACGTCGCGATCGGGCTCGAGGTGGCGCGGCGGCTCGCTCCGGTCGCGCTGGGCGGCAGCGTAAAATTCGCGTTTCAACCCGCCGAAGAGGCGTCGAACGGCGCGCAGGCCATGATCGCGGATGGCGTTCTGGACGCGCCTCGGGTCGATGCGGCGTTCGGCATTCATCTCTGGAATGATCTGCCGGTCGGAACGATCGGTGTGACGCCGGGCCCGATCATGGCATCCGTCGATCAATTCGAGATCGTGATTCATGGCCACGGCGGCCATGCGGCGGCGCCTCATCAAGCCGTCGATTCCGTTCTGGTGGCGTCCCACCTCGTCACCGCGCTCCAAAGTCTGGTTTCGCGCCGGCGCGATCCGCTCGAGGACGCCGTGGTATCGGTGACTGAAGTCCATGCCGGCCGCGCGTTCAACGTGATTCCCGCCCGCGCCGATCTGCGCGGCACCGTGCGCACATTCGGCGGCGCGTTCTTCCATGCCGCCCCCCGGCTGATCGAAGAAACCGCCCAGGGAATTGCCGGGGCATTCGGCGCTCGCGCCGACGTGCACTACCACCGGCTCAGCGGCCCGTTGATCAACGATGAGCAACTGACCGGTGTCATGCACGACGTCGCCGTCGAGCTCGTGGGCGCCGCTAATGTGCGGCGTGGCGTGCGCACCATGGGTGGCGAGGACATGGCGTATTTCCTCGAGCGAGTGCCGGGGTGCTTCGCCTTCGTCGGATCCGCGCCGGCTGGGGGAAAGGCGTCGCCGCATCACAGCCCGACCTTCGACATCGATGAGGAATCCTTGGTAATTGGCGCCGAATTGTTGACCAGGACAGCGATCGCGTTCCTCAACCCCGGGTTGGCACCCGGGGTTAGAACACCATAGAACAGGATTTCCTGACCCGAGCGCAGGCCCGGCGTTCATAAGGACCCGACTACATTCCCTCTGATGTCTAACCAGCTGTCATCCGAACTCTCCGCCTACCTGAAGTCCGCCGCGCATCAGCCGGTCCATTGGCTTCCGTGGCGCGAGGAGGCGTTCGCGCGCGCGCGCGCCCAGCAAAAGCCGATCCTGCTGGATATCGGCGCGGTCTGGTGTCACTGGTGTCACGTGATGGACGGCGAATCCTATGAGGACTCCAGCATCGCGGAGATCCTCAATCGGGACTTCGTTTGCATCAAAGTCGATCGCGATGAGCGGCCGGATGTCGACGCGCGTTATCAGCGAGCGGTGCAGGCGCTGACCGGTCAAGGCGGTTGGCCACTCACGGCGTTTCTCACGCCAGAGGGTGAGGTCTTCTTTGGCGGGACATACTTTCCTCCCGATGAGAATCCCTACGGGCGGCCCGGATTCCGTCGGGTGCTGATGGAAATCGCGCGGGCCTTTCGCGAGGAGCGGGACCGCATCGCGACCAACGCGCACGCGATCCGCGAGCACGTCATCCGGTCGCTCGACGAAGCGAAAGCCGGCCCGGTAACCGCGGAGTTGGTCACCGCTGCCGCGGACCAGATGGCGCGCTTGTTCGATGTCCGTTATGGCGGGTTCGGCACCGCACCCAAATTTCCTCATCCCGCGGCGCTCGAATTTCTGTTGGCGCGTATGTACGACGCGAAGGGCGGGGGCGGGGGCGGGGGCGGGCTGCAATGGCAGCGTGAAATCATCGAGAAGACGCTGAATGGAATGGCACGCGGCGGCATTCGCGATCACCTCGGAGGCGGTTTCCACCGCTATTCCGTGGATGAACGGTGGATCGTGCCGCATTTCGAGAAGATGTCATATGACAATTCCGAGCTGCTCCGCGCCTATCTCTCCGCCTATCAGGCACTCGGCATGCCGTCATTCAAGGAAGTCGCCATCGGGATCGTGGATTGGGTTCTCGAGGTGATGGCGGACTCGGATACGGGCTCCTTCGCCACCTCCCAGGATGCCGATCTCGTGTTCGGGGACGATGGCGATTACTGGACCTGGACGCTGAAGGAGGCAACGGCGGAACTGACCGCGGAAGAAGGCGCCGTAGTTGCGCGGGTGTTCGATATCCAGGAGACAGGAGAGATGCACCACAACCCGAAGAAGAACGTGTTGTGGTGGAAGCAAGACCCGGCGAGCGACGACGAATGGGAAATTTTCCGCGGCGCGAAACGCAAGCTGAAGCTGGCGCGCGATCGCCGGCCGGCGCCCTTCGTGGATCGGACGGCCTATGTGAACTGGAACGCCATGATGGCCGGCGCGTTTCTCCAGGCCGGGGCGGTCCTCGACAAACCGGAGTGCAACACCCTGGCCCTCAAGGTCCTCGAGCGAATCTGGTCGGAGGCGTGGGACCCTACTCTTGGAATGTCCCACGTGCTCGGCAAACCGGAGCCGCGTGGTCTGCTCGATGACAATGTGCAAGCGGCGGCGGCATTTCTCGACGCCTATGAGGCGACCGGTGAGCAATGCTGGCTCGAGCGCGCCGTGCACGTGATGACCTATTGCGACGCTGCTCACGCCGATCGGGGCGGGGGCGGGGGCGCTAGCGGCTACTTCGATATTGCGAGTACCATGAACGGCACGGCGTATCTTACGGCGCGCGCCAAACCGGTTCAGGAT
>DASZNX010000499.1:0-4391 GCA_035551075.1 Gemmatimonadales bacterium
GACGCTGTGGGCGAAGCCAAGGATCGCCGTGTTACCGCGGTCGAGGAACGACGCCCAGATGCCGCCGCCGGAGGACGAGTGCCATCCGCCGGGGGACGCGCCTTTCAGGTAGACACGCCCGGCATCCGCGCTGCCGAACACACCCCACAGGGATGGCGCGAGCGCGTACGAGCGGAGTAGCGTGACGCGCAGCTCAGCGCTCCCGTACACACTGGCATCTCCCGCAAAGCGCTGCTGCGGGAAGCCACGCAGCGTCGACCGCCCACCAAGGAATGCCGACTCATAGAACGGGAACGGACCCCACAGCTTCTTGCCTCCGGCATGGAGCGCGAGAGTCGGCGTCCACCACACGGGCGCCGACAAAAACGTGGCGGCGTCGCCGTCTACAGCACCATATGTGCGGGATACGTCCCACACCGCCGGAAAGAGCTTCGCTTCGCCCCGCACGTGAAGGCCGCGCCGCGCGTTGGCCGGCTGATCACGCGTTTCGAGCTCGATGGCCAGGCGGCCCCCCACCTGGCCGAATTCCTGCCCGCCATACACGGTATCGGCGATCGTTCCGAGAAATTTTCCCGTGTTGTCGCCGGTGTGCGACCATTGGACAATCGGCCCCGCACTGACTTCGAGCGCACGTGCGATCGGCAGGATAAGGGAGGGCTGTAGCCGGTAGTGCTGCTGATTCACTTGATGGTACGGCACGTCTCCCGTCGGTGCCGTGTTGTTTCCAAGCCCGTAATAGTGAAGAATTTCGAATCCCGAGGTGAGTAAGTCGACTCTCCAATAGTGCGATGCGTTCTCCGGATGGAATTTTCCCGTCACATCCGCGCCGAAAGCGCCAAAGCCGGTCGCGTACCCGGCGCGTCCCTGAACATCCGACGCGAAGGGAGCGCGCCGGAATCCATATTCGGTCCGCTGCACGCCCACTCCGAGCAGCACACCGATATCGGTGCTCGCAAGCACCCATGGATAGGGCCGCCACCACGTCCCCCATTCCCGGGGCGGGTACCGGTCCTGATCGCTGCCCACCCATTCCCGGAAGTAGTCGCTGTTTACGGACGCGTGTTGGATGGACACGAGGGTCGTGGGACCCGAATCGTCATACCATTTGATCCCTCCGCTCCGGCTCGAGTCCACGAACTCATCGGCACCGCTGCCGCCGACCACGCGCAGCGTGATCGGCGGCTTCCCCTCTCCGCGCACGATCACACTGTCATCGCCGCCCCACATCTTGAGGCGGATCTCGCGCGTTTCGCGCGCGTCGAAGCGGCGCTGGACATACGGCCTGCTCCCGCTTCTCCGTTCGCGCACCGAGAGATCGAGGTAGCGGTTGTCGACCCGGGTGATCGTGGCGATTTCGGGTGCATCGGTGGCGCGAATCTCGACCTCCTCGGCGAGAAACGCGTAGTAGCTGAGCGCTTCGTGCACCAGTTGGTTGCGGCGTGCCTCGAGCGTGCGCTTGAGCCTCGCACCCGAAACCGCGAATATCTCAGCGGGAAGGCGGCGCACAGCGGACTCGATCACGCTGTCGCTCAAGCGCGCCTCGAGCGCCCTGGCCACAGAATCCCAGGTCGCGCGGCCGAGTCCCACCAGAAAGCGCCGGTCGACCTCGCGCGCGTGCCAATTCAGGCGGTAATGCGGCGGGTAGCTCTCCTCGAAGTTGACGATCGGGGGGTAATACCACGCGCTGATATCCAGTACCGGGCCGTCGAGTTTGACGAATGCTTCGTCGTGATCGCGGGAAATCGGTAGCCAGATACGCGGCGTCGTCTCCGACGTGGTGGCCCAGCGAAACTGGTCGCGATGCCGGTCGCGGTCTCCGACCAGGATGTCCACGAGCCGAGCCCTGAGAAACGCCGCGGCATCGACCCGATCGTCGGGACTGGTGTCGATGCGTTTGAAGAGCCCGCTTGCGGACGTTACCCCGCGCGCGCCTGCGAACGTCGGTCCCGCGTCGTCCGTCGCGCGCTCCTCGATGGTCCCCAACACGCCGGCCCAACGTTTCCGGAATCGACCCAGGGCCGGGTCGTCAGGCAACACCGCCAGCATCTCGGCCGGGTGTAACACGTCCGCCGCATCGAGCAGAGCGCTCACGACCAGGGATGCGGCCGGGAAGGACGCGCTCACACCGTCCTGGAAGACCGAAGCCGTGTCCGGAACCTGCAGCTCAGGAGGAAGCGGCAGCGCGGGGCTCTTATTGACGGACCGGAACTGATACTGCCGCCCGTCCGCGCCCACCAATCGCAGGGAGCGCGTCTGACTCCCGGCGTGTTCCTCCAGCGGTGTAAGTCCGCCCGCGAATCGTGCGACCGAGAGCGCCGGCACGCGGACAGGCGTGACCCACGCATCCCGGTTGTGTCCGCCAGCAATCAACCGATATAAAGCGCCGCGCGCGTACTGCGATCCGGGGGCGAGCACTACAAAACTGTCCGCCCAAGACGGGAGTCCCATCGCCCTAGACGAGGTGAAAGCCTGCGACCCCGGGGAGATAAGCGTGGTCTGTGCCTGCAGCCTGGCGCCTATTGGGAGAGACGCAGCCCCGGCGGCGAACAACCGTAAACCCATCCATGGGACGAGCGGCACTCCAGCTCCTCTCATCATTTACTCGGGCGTGGTTGCGAGAAACTCCGGAGCCGAACGCTAGCGATCGGCCTCCCCGCCACCATCACGTTTTTCTATGAGAGCCAAACGGCCGGCGTCCTCAGCGATCCTGCCTCGGAGGGAAAGACATGCCTCTAGTTACTCTGGAAGACAGACAAGCGCCGCCACGCCATCTTCAAGCCCGGGCTTTTGCCAGGAGATGTCCAGGGCCTTCCAGCTCCGTCCTGCGTCATCTGATCGGAAGACTCCGTGGTTATTGGCGCCGTAGATGACGCCTGGTTCGCCAGAATGAGTCGCGAACCGGCTTGCCGTCGTTCCCTTCGCCTCCGGGAAGCCACTCATCGCCCGCTTCCATCGCTGCAGCCCGGTCTTCCGGTAGACGTACGCCTCGGCCTGCCGCGAAGCGTAGGCCCTTCCTGGGCCGCTGGTTGCGGACACGATTACGCTATCCGGATCCGCTGGATCCACGGCAATCCCCACGAGGTAGCGGTGCTCCAGTCCATCGTCGGGGGATCTCCACGACTCGCCAGCATCGGTGCTCTCAAAGTAGCCGTCGCCGGCGGCCGAGTAGATCCGCCCTGGTGCAAGAGCATGCGTCGCCGCCGTGTGCGTGTCGTACGGACCGCCGCGAACGCGATCACGCCAAGTCCGCCCACCGTTGAAAGTGCGCACGAGGGCTCCAGCCTCGATCGCGACGAAAACGCGATCAGCGGTGCTCGCATCGGCTTCGATCCACCGAACATGATGCGTGTCGGGCCTTGGGGGGAAACTCCAGGTATCGGCTGAAGGGAGCGCGCGCAAGCCAGCGAGGTCCACCCAGTTGTCGCCACCCGTGTCCGAGCGAAACACCGCGCTTGGTTCCGTCCCGGCATAGAGGATGCCGAACTCACCGGCTCGTTCCGCTTGACCGACAGCAACCGCGGTGACCGTCGGATGGTCGATGCCCGGTCCGACTGGTTCCCAATTGCGGCCCCCATCGCGGCTCCGAAACAGACCGGCACTCGCAGTTCCGCAGTAGACTTGAGTCGGGCGGTGCGGGTCGACCGCTGCACATTGAGGCGATCGTCCGCGCAAGTGCTCCTCGATGACCCAACTGGACGCGCGCCGAGCGATGTACAGGGCCGCTCGTGTGACGACTACGATACTGACCACAGATCAATGTCCTTTTGACGATCTATTACGTCTTCAGTGATCCTGTCTCGTGGTGGGAAGCGCCCTACTGACGGCGGCGAGCAGCTGCTTGCCATCGAATGGCTTGCGGAAAAACCCCTGGGAGCGCTCGATGGCGGCCCGGCCCCGCTCGGTGACATCATGGCCCGTGATCAGAATGACCGGCAGCTCGGGGCGCGCCGCATGCGCGAACCCCTCCAGTTCCGGTCCGTCGATGTTGGGCATGCTCAAGTCCGAGATCAAACAGTCGATTTCGTCGAACGGGCATTGTTCGAGCAGCGCCGTGGCGGAGGGGAACAATCGGACGATGAGGCCGGCCGATTCGAGCAGATTTTCGAGGGACTCGAGGACTCGCGGGTCATCATCGACGACTGCGACGACTGCTGTCATGACTGCGCGGCGCGCGCGCGTGTCACCGGAATGCCGAGCGTTCCCGCCATCCTGACCAGCTCGGCGAGCGAACCGGCTTCCATCTTTCGCATGATCTTGCCACGATGGATCTGGAGCGTGACCAGGCTGATGCCCAGCTCCGCCGCCGCTTGCTTGTTGAGAAAGCCGCTCACCACGAGGGGGAGAACCTCGCGCCCCCGCGGTGTCAGCATCGCGAAGCGATGCTGCAGAGT
>DASZNX010000500.1:0-4822 GCA_035551075.1 Gemmatimonadales bacterium
CAGCGAGTCGCACCTACAACTCCGTGATCGTTTGTGATTGGAAACCTGCGCAGAGGTGCAGGGGAGTGGAAGTACACCGTACTTTGTAAGTCACAGGTTCAACGCAGCCGATCGAGACGTATTCGGTACCTCACCTCTGGGACATGAGTCCCGTAATATTCTTTTTTCCCACCATCCAGCTCGAATCCGTACTGCTCGTAAAACGCGCGCGCCTTGCGATTCTCCTCGAGTACCCACAGCGTCACTTCTCGGAACCCGCGCCGCGCGAATTCGCGCAGCACATGGTCCATGAGCGCCCGGCCATGACCGCGGCCGCGCAGCTGCGGCAGGACATGGATCGATGTGATGTGTCCGACGCGCGTGGGGTCATCGTCAGGATCTTTTGTCGACACCATTTGACAGAACGCGACGCTGTTGCCGTCTTCCTCGATGATAAAGATCGGCCATTCGGTATCAGCGATGCGCTCGGCCCAAAACTGTGTGCGGTAGGCGAGATCCGTGCGGGCGATGACGTCGTCGGGCATGATGCCGCGGTAGGCCACGTTCCACGACTCGACGTGAATGCGTCCGACGGCCGCGGCGTCGGCCGGGGTCGCGCGGCGCAGCCTTACCGCCCGAGCTTCGCTTCCCATTCCTCGAGCGAGCGCGGCCAATCCGATTTGAGGAGACGCGAGAGCGATCGATCGGCCAGCACGCGACCCCCCGTCTGGCACGTCGCGCAGTAGTTGGCCTCGTTATCGGCGTACCGAATGCGCTGAATCGGCGAGCCGCATACGGGGCATGGCTCCTTGTAGCGCCCGTGCACCGCCATGCCTTCCTTAAAAGCCGTCACCTTCTCGGGAAATTTGTCGCCGACCTCCGCGCGTAGTCGCTCAATCCATGCGCGGGTCGTTTGCTGCGTCGCGCGATACAGCCGCTCGACCTCCGCGTCGCTCAATTTTCCGGTGAGCTGAAACGGCGACAGCTTGGCGGCGTGCAGAATCTCATCCGAGAGCCAATTGCCGATGCCGTCAAACAGGTGCGGATCGGTGAGCGCCCGTTTCAGGGTATGCGATTCCGACTGGAGTCGCTCACGGAAGGAGTCGAGTTCCGCGGCGAGGAAATTCAGGCCGCCGGGATCGTGCGCCGCGAGACCCGCTTCGCCCCCCACGACGTGCAGCGATGCGCGCTTCTTCGGGCTCGCTTCAGTAAGGACCAGCGTGCCGTTCGGAAAATCGAATGTGGCGAGGCCGACTTTGGCGGGTGCGCTCGTTCCTTCGGGCCGCCACTTGAAGCGGCCTGCGATCATTAAATGAAAGACGAGAAACAGGTTTCCCTCCATCTCCCATACGATCCGCTTTCCGATGCGCCGGACACCCACCACTGTGCGGCCTTCGGCAGCCGCCAATGGCGGGTCGACCGTCCGGAGCAGCGACGGACTGACGATGCGTGCGCGCTCGAGCGGCTGGCCGACGATGCGCGCCTGCAACGCGTTCAGATAAATGGTGATATCGGGAAGTTCCGGCATCGCTGATCTGAATTCACACCCCCTTAGGGTGTGAACACCTGTAGTGCCACCTCTACCCTGCCAAACGGCGCGCTCACCTGCACCCCCTGCACGAGTCCCTTCACCCGCGCAAACATTTCTCGCGCGATCGCGACGCCCTCGGCGAGCGCCGCTTCCTTGCCTTTTTCCTGCGCTTTCTTCATCCGCTGCAGAACCTCGTCAGGAACGGACACGCCGGGCACCTCGTTCGCGAGAAATTCGGCGTTGCGCAAACTGATGAGCGGCCAGATGCCGGCGACGATCGGGATCCGGAACTGCTCGACGCGCCCGAGAAACGTCTCCAGCTGCCGCACGTCGAACACCGGCTGGGTGACAGCGAACTCCGCGCCCGCCTCGACCTTCCAGTGGAACCGCGACAGCTCACGATCCTGATCGCCCGCGCTGGGATTTACGCCCACGCCGATCACCCATTGCGTGGCGCCGCCGAGCGGGTTGTTGCCGGGATCGAGCCCCTGATTCAGGCGGTACACCAGATTCGTGAGACCAATCGAATCAATGTCGAAAACGGCGGTCGCTTCCGGATACGGCCCCATCTTCGGCGGATCGCCCGTGATGATGAGGATGTTGCGCAATCCGGCCGCGTGGGCGCCGATGATGTCGGACAGCATGCCGAGCAGATTGCGGTCGCGGCAACAGTAATGAATGACGGTCTCGATCCCGACTTCGCGTTCGATCAGGATCGCGGACGGCAGCACTCCCATCCGACTCTGCGCGCGCGGACCGTCGGGCACATTGACGGCATCGACGCCGGCCGACTTCAGCGCGCGGCACTGCGCCAGCATCGATTTCGGATCGACACCTTTGGGCGGCACGATCTCGACGCTCGTGACGAGCTCACCGCGCGCGACCTTGGCGCCCCAATGAGACTTCTCGGCGAGCGGCGCGGGCGTGACGCCCGCGGGCGCTTGCACCTGCGCGCGCGCGACCACGACACTGGGCTGGCGCGGCACAACGCTCGCGACGTAGTCGCGGATCTTCTTGATGTGCTCGGGCGTCGAGCCGCAGCAGCCTCCGACGAACCGGGCACCGGCCTCGATCATGCGGCGCGCGTAGCTCGCCATGTACTCGGGCGACGCGAGGTAGATCTTGCGATCGCCGACGTCTTTCGGCAGACCGGCGTTGGGTTGCCCGGAGATCGGCTTGTTCGTCGCCTTGACCATTTTCTCGACCGCTTCGAGCACACCCGCGGGACCGACCGAGCAATTCACCCCGATCACATCGGCGCCCCAGGCCGTGAGCTGCTTGGTGAACGTCTCCGGATCTGTGCCGTAGTAGGTAAGCCCGTCTGTTCCGATCGTCATTTGACAGACGACCGGCAAATCGGACGCCCCACGCACCGCCCGGAGCGCCGCGTGGATCTCGTCGAGGTCGCTGAACGTCTCGAGGATCAGACCATCCACCCCACCCTCGAGCAGGCCCTTGACCTGCCGGGCGAACGCGGTCTCCGCTTCCGCGCGCGACGTCTGGCCGAACGGTTCGATGCGAATGCCGAGTGGTCCGATCGCGCCGACCACGCTGGCGCGGCCTCCGGCGGCGGCGCGCGCGAGCTCGGCGGCGGCGCGATTGATGGTTTCCGTCTCGTCCGCGAGGCCGTAGCTGTTGAGCTTGATCGGATTCGCGCCGAAGGTGTTGGTCTCGAGGATCTCGGCGCCCGCGCGCACGTATTCGGCGTGCACTTCCTGCACGAGCCGGGGCTGCTTCAGGTTCAGCTCGTCATAGCAGACGTTCAGGAAAAAGCCCTTGGCGTACAGCATGGTGCCCATCGCGCCGTCGAAGACATGCACCCGGCCGTCGTCCAAGAGCCCGCGGAAGTTCACAGCCACGAGACGCCAGCCTCAAGAGAAGTTGCGCAGACGGCGAAGTTGCGAAGTGGCTTCAAGTGCAAGCTCCAAGTGTCAAGGTCAAAAACCACGACAAATAATAACCCCGCTCGCGCGTACTCTTAGTGTGACCATGAGCGAAGTCACCGCCGATCAACTGCTCGCCGAGTACGAGCCGGCGTTGCGCAACTATCTCGGCGCGCGGTGCCGTGATGCCGATTTGGCCGCGGAAATGCTGCAGGAAGTGGCGGCCCGCTTGGTGACGGCGGCCCCGCGGCTCAGGCTGAACGGCAACGCGCGGGGCTATGTGTTTCGTGTCGCCGCCAACGTTTGGCACGACCACTTGCGCCGCGCCGTCGTACGGCGGCGCTGGGAGCGCGCAAATCTCTTGGAAGAGCCCGCGCGGGTGGCGGCGGCGGACGAGCGGCTACTCGAGGGTGAGCTCCGAGAGGCTGTCCGCCGATTGATCAGCGAGCTGCCTGAGGGGCAGCGCGACGTGGTGGAGTTGCGGCACGAGCGCGGGCTGACATTTCAAGAGATTGCCGACCGGCTGGGACGCCCGCTGGGCACGGTTTTGACGCAGATGCGCGCGGCGCTGGCGAAAATCAGCGTCGCCCTGGAGAGCTATCGATGACTCATGCGACGAACGACGAGTTGCTGCTGCTTGCGTACGGCGAGGTGCCGCGCGAGATCGCGGCGCCGATCGAAGCCCATGTCGCGAGCTGCGCGGACTGCCGGCGTGAGCTGCTGAGCCTGGACACCGCGCGCGCCGCGCTCGACGTAGCAGTGACAGCGCGACGGAGCAGGGATTGGCTGCCGTGGATCGTCGCGGCTGCGGTTTTGGCAGCCGTCTTGCTCCTGAGCCCTGGCGGCCCCCCGAAGTCGGAGGAGTGGCCCGGTCATCGGGAATGGTCTGTTCACGCCGGCTATTTCGCTGGTGGTCGGGCCGTCATCGAAATTGATTCGCAACTCACGCGACTCGAACAGGGATGGCCCTATGGTCAGCCGTAGCTTGGCGGTAATCGGAGCCCTCGTCACCGTGTCCGCTGCGGGCGCACCCGCTCAGGGCGTTGATCAAAAGCGACCCGAGGTACAGGCGCTGGAAATGCAGTGTGGTGGTCAACAGCGACCTGATGCGCAGGCGCTGGAAATGCAGATGCAGGTCCAGTCTATCATGCAGACACGGTCTCCCGACGCGGAAGCGGTGGGACGTGAGTGGTTGAAAAAGATCTCACCCAATCTCATGCCGATGCTCGATTCATTGCAGCGCACGTCGCCAGAAGAGTACTGGATGGAGATTGCGCAGCTTACCGCGCAGATGACTGTGGTCCAGAACATCGCGCACTACAAAGACTCGGCCCGCGCTGACGTCGTGGCCAGGATGTTCGGGCTCGAGGAGAACGCCCGAGCTCAGCAGCGGGCCTATCGCGCGGCCGCCGAGTCCAATCGCCCGGCG
>DASZNX010000501.1:0-6713 GCA_035551075.1 Gemmatimonadales bacterium
AACCGGTCCAGGAACTCGAACATGCGGGCGCCGCGCAGCGTGACCGAGCACCCGACCGGCATGCCCTGCCGCAAGTTGAAATTCGCGATCGCCTTCTTGGCGCGCGTCACCACCGGGTGCTGGCCGCTGATCGCCGCAAGCTCGGCCACCGCGGCATCGAGCCCCTTGGGGTTCTTCGGCGCGTCACCCATGCCGACGTTCAGCACGATCTTCTTGAGCTTCGGAATCTCGTGCGGATTCTTGAAGCCGAACTGCTGCTGCAGCTTGCCGCGCACCTGCTGCTCATAGAAGTCCATGAGCCGCGCGCGCGGCGCCGGCTCCACGGGTTCGGCAGGCTGAGCCTCGGCCTTCGCATCGGCCGCCCCTTCGGTGTCCTTGGGCGGCTTCTGCTTCTTGGCCTGCTTTTCCTGCTTGGGCTGCTGCTGCTGTTTCGGCTTCTTTTCTTGTTTCTCTTTGTCGTCTGCCATTTTTCCCTCCCCGGGGCGTCGCCCCAGGCCGCCGGGGCATGGCCCCGGCGTTCGTCACCGAACTCTCGGAATGGGTTGTCCCGACCGCACCGCAATCCGTTCCAGCTTGCCTTGCTTGTCGTGGCGCCGGCGCACGCGCGTCGGGTTCCCCGACTTCGGATCGAGCAACATCACGTTCGACGCGGCGATCGGCGCCGCGAACTCGATGATCCCGCTCTCACCCTGCGGCGTCGTGGCGCGCTTGTGCTTCTTCACCACATTCACGCCCTCCACCACGATCCGGAACTTCTTCGGATAGACGTGGAGGATCTTGCCTTCCTTGCCTTTGTGCTCGCCGCTGATGACGCGGACGATATCGCCTTTGGCGACGTGCATCTTGTGGCGCTCGGGGACCTGGCCCGGCTCGCGCCGCGTTTTCTTGTAGACCAGCGGCTTCATATCAGATCACCTCCGGCGCGAGCGATACGATCTTCATGAACTTTTTCTCGCGCAGCTCGCGGCCCACGGGGCCGAAGATGCGCGTGGCCCGCGGCTCCCCCTCATCATTGATCAGCACCGCCGCGTTCTCGTCGAACCGGATGTACGAACCGTCCTTGCGCTTGGTCTCTTTCGCCGTCCGCACGATCACCGCCTTCGCCACTTCGCCCTTTTTTACCTGGCCGGTGGGAATGGCGTCCTTGATCGTCACGACGACGACGTCGCCGAGTCCGGCGTAGCGGCGTTTGGAGCCGCCGAGCACGCGAATCACCAGGGCGCGCCGGGCGCCCGAGTTGTCCGCGATCTTGACCTGCGATTCTTGCTGCACCATGGCTATTTCGCTTTCTCGATGATCTCCACTACGCGCCACCGCTTGCGTTTCGACAGCGGGCGCGTTTCCACGATGCGCACGGTGTCGCCCAGCTTGGCGCCGTGCTCGTCGTGCGCGGCCACCGTCTTGGTGCGGTTCACCTGCTTGCCGTAAAAGCCGTGCGCGAAGCGACGCTGCATGGAGACCGTCACCGTCTTCTGCATCTTGTCGCTTACGACGACACCCGTTCTGACCTTCCGACGTCCGCGTTCGTTCATGCGCTCGCCCGCTCTTTGAGAATGGTCTTGATCCGCGCGATGTCGCGCCGGATCGTGCGCAGCTGCAGCGGATTCGACAGCGCCTCCGTCGCCCGGCGGAACTCGAGCCGGAACTGCTCCTCGGTCAACACGGCGAGCTTTTGCGTCAGCTCGTCGGTCTTGAGCTCGCGCAGTCCCTCCGGCTTGTCCTCGCGTTTCTTCGGCATCCCCTTACCGCTCCTCGCGCTTCACGAACTTCGATTTGATGGGCAGCTTGGCCGACGCGAGCGCCAGCGCGGCGCGGGCTTGCGACTCTTCGATGCCCTCGAGCTCGAACATGATGCGGCCGGGCTTCACGACCGCCACCCAGCCTTCCGGATTTCCCTTCCCTTTTCCCATCCGCGTTTCCGCGGGCTTCTTCGTGATCGGCTTGTCGGGAAACAGACGGATCCACACCTTGCCGCCGCGCTTCATCTCGCGCGTCAGCGCGACGCGCGCGGCCTCGATCTGCCGGTTGGAAATCCAGCCGGGCTCGAGGGACATCAACCCGTAATGACCGAACGCGACGGTGTTGCCGCGCGTGGCCATCCCCGAGGTCCGCCCCTTGAACCGTTTGCGAAACTTGACGCGCTTCGGTGCCAGCATGGTTAGACGCCCGTCGAGTAAGTGCGACCGTGGAGATCCTCGGTCACCTCACCCTTGAAGATCCAGACCTTCACCCCGATCGTGCCGAAGGTCGTCTTGGCCGTCGAGGTCGCGTAATCGATGTTCGCCCGCAGCGTGTGCAGCGGTACGCGGCCTTCGTGATAGCCCTCGGTGCGCGCGATTTCGGCGCCGCCCAGCCGGCCCGCCGTCTTGATCTTGATTCCCTGCGCGCCCATCCGCATCGCGCTCTGCACCGCGCGCTTCATGGCGCGGCGGAACGAGATCCGCTGCGTCAGCTGGTGCGCCACGCTGTCACCCACGAGCTGCGCGTCCAGCTCCGGCCGCTTGATCTCCTCGACGTTGATGCCGACTTCCTTGCCGGTGAGCTGCGCCAGCTCATCGCGCAGCTTGTCGACCTCCGCGCCGCGCTTGCCGATGACGACACCCGGGCGGCCGGTGTGCACCGTCACGGTGACCTTGCCCGGCTTGCGCTCGATGTGGACGTCCGCGATCGCCGCGTGACTGAGCCGCGTCTTCAGGTACTTCCGTACCAGCTCGTCTTCCTTGAGCAGCTCAGGGAAGTTGCGCTTCGCGAAATAGCGCGAGCGCCACTGCTTGACGATGCCCAGCCGGAACCCGTAGGGATGCGTTTTCTGTCCCACTTACTTGCTCGCTTTCTTTTTCTTGGCCGGCGTTTTCTTCTTTGCCTTTGCGGCCGGGCGCTTTTTGGCGCGCGGCTTCGCGGTCTTCTCTTCCGCCTTTGCCGCAGGAGCCGCTTTGGCGGCCGCCGGCGGCGTCTCCAACGGCTCCGCACCTGCCACGCGGATTTCGACCTGGCTCGTGCGCTTCAGGATCGGCGTGCCGCGTCCCATCGCGGCGGCCGTGAACCGCTTCAGCGTCTGGCCCTCGTTCACGACGGCATAGCTGACGCGCAGCGTGTCGGCGTCGAACGGCGTGTTCCGGCGCTGCGCGGCCTGCTGCGCGTTTGCCACGGCCGACTTCAGCACCTTATGGATCTGCCGCGCCGCCCGCTTCTTGGAGAAGCGCAGGATCGCATCCGCCTCCGGGACCGCCCGGCCCCGGATCAAATCGATCACGAGGCGCATCTTGCGCGCCGACTGGCGGACGCCCCGCTGGATTGCTCGGGTTTCCATCCGCTACTCCTTCCCGCCCTCGCCGGCGGCCTCGGCCGCCTCGGCTTCCCGCTCCGCCGCCGAGCCCTTCGCGCCGTGCCCGCGGAACAGCCGCGTCGCCGCGAATTCGCCGAGCTTATGGCCCACCATGTTCTCGGTGATGTAGACCGGGATGAACTTATTCCCGTTGTGCACCGCGAGCGTGTGGCCCACGAAGTCGGGCGTGATGGTGCTGCGCCGCGACCAGGTCTTGAACACTTTCTTTTCGTTCCGCTCGTTGAGGGCGCGGATCTTCACCATCAGCGACTCCTCGACGTACGGACCTTTCTTGACGCTGCGTCCCATTATTGCGTCGCCCTTCCGCGCTTACGGCCGCGCACAACGAGTTTCGTTGACGGTTTCTTCTTATGCCGCGTCTTCTTGCCTTCCACCTTGCCCCAGGGATTGGTGGGCGGGCGTCCGCCGGAGGACTTGCCTTCGCCGCCGCCGAGCGGGTGATCGACGGGGTTCATCGCCACGCCGCGCACGCGCGGGTTCCGACCGAGCCAGCGCGATTTCCCGGCCTTGCCGATCGACAAGAGCTCGTGCTCCGCGAAGCCCACTTCGCCGATCGTCGCGAGGCACTCGCCCCGCACCATGCGCATCTCGGTCGAGCGGAGCCGCAGCGTGACGTAGTTGCCTTCCTTCGCAACCACCTGCACGCTCGTGCCAGCGCTGCGGCAGAGCTGCCCGCCGCGTCCGATCTTCAGCTCGACGTTGTGCACCGCCGTGCCCAGCGGAATCTCGAACAGCGGCATCGCGTTCCCGATGCGGATGTCCGAGCCCGGACCCGAGACGACGGTGTCACCGACGTTGAGGCCCTTGGGCGCGAGGATGTAGCGCTTCTCGCCGTCCATGTAATGCAGGAGGGCGATCCGGGCCGTCCGGTTCGGATCGTATTCGACCGCGGCGACGCGCGCCGGAATCGCGAACTTGTCGCGCCGGAAATCGATGCGCCGGTATTGCCGCTTGTGGCCGCCGCCCTGCCAGCGGGTCGTGATGTGGCCCTTGTTATTGCGCCCGCCCGTCCGCTTGAGCGGCTCGAGCAGCGACTTCTCGGGCTCGGTCTTGGTGACTTCGGTGAAGTCCGAGACCGAACGGAATCGCGTGGCCGGCGTCATCGGCCGGAACTG
The DNA here is from genome assembly GCA_035551075.1 of Gemmatimonadales bacterium. Taxonomy (GTDB): domain Bacteria; phylum Gemmatimonadota; class Gemmatimonadetes; order Gemmatimonadales; family GWC2-71-9; genus 20CM-2-65-7. The sequence continues at coordinate 4,462 of DASZNX010000501.1, forward strand.
TCGGGTGCCCATTTAGCCCTCGAATACCTCGATGGCGTCGCCCTCTTTCAGGGTGACGATCGCTTTCTTCCACGATGGCCGCCGGCCCTGATAGCGGCCGTAGGTGCGCCGTTTGGCGCGCATGATCATGGTCCGCACGCTCGTGACCGACACTTTGAACAGCGACTCGATCGCCGTCTTGATCTGCGGCTTGGTCGCGTCCGAGTGCACGCGGAACGCATACTCTTTGCGCGCGCCGTAGGCGGCCGACGATTTCTCGGTGACCACCGGGCGTACGATCGTGACGTGCAGCTCAGGCATCGCCTTCCCCCTCCTTCTCCTCCGACCCCCGGGGCCGTGTCCCGGGGTTCAGCGCGCCGATTTCGACAACGACCAGCTGCGCCCAGAGAACTTCATAGGCGGTCGCGTCGGCGAACCGCATCACCTGGACGTCGGGGATATTGCGACCCGACAGATAGACGTTGTGCGAATCATTCGCGGTCAGCACCAACACCTTCTTCGCTTTGCCACCCAGCTTCCCCAGAAAGGCCGCGAAGTCCTTCGTCTTCGGCTTCTCGTACTCCAGCGCGTCCACCACGACCAGCGCGCCTTCGCGCGCGCGGGCGTTGAGCGCCGACTTTTTCGCGAGCTGCCGCATCTTCCGGGGAATCGCGAGCCGGTAGCTGCGCGGGTGCGGGCCGTGCACGATGCCGCCGTGCCGCCAGTGCGGCGCGCGCGTCGAACCCTGCCGGGCGCGGCCGGTGCCCTTCTGCCGCCACGGCTTCTGGTTTCCGCCCGACACTTCGCTCCGCGTCTTGGTGTCGCTCGTGCCCTGCCGCTGATTCGACAGGTACGTGATCACCGCGCGGTGCAGGACGTCCTGATTCACCGTCCCGTCGAACAGCGCCTCGGGCAGCGTGACCGCCTTCTTGCTGGCGCCCGCGGCCGAGTAGTGGGGAGCCTCAATCATGGCGGCTCGGGCCTCCCTGCTTGCGGACGGTGACGAGGCCGTTCATCGGACCCGGCACCGACCCGCGCACGAACAAGAGATTCCGCTCGGCGTCGATCTTCACGACCTTGAGGCCGAGCTCGGTGAAATTGCGGGCGCCCATGTGGCCGGGCATCCGCTTTCCTTTAATGATCCGCGACGGGTCGGTACCCGGCGCGATCGATCCCGGCTTACGGTGCCGAGTGTTGCCGTGGGTTTCGGGCCCGCCACCGAAATGATGGCGGTGCACCACGCCCTGGAAGCCGCGACCCTTCGAGACGCCGCGCACTTTCACGCGATCGCCTTCGGCAAAGATCGCGACCGTGACCGCGGTGCCAGCCGCCGGCGCTTCCCCGATGACGTCGAAGCGCCGGATCACGCGCGGCGTGGTCTCGACGCCGCCTTTTTTCACGTGCCCGGCCAGGGCCTTAGCCGCGCGCTTCGGCTTTTTTGCGCCGAAGCCCAGCTCGGCCCGGCCATCGGCGACCGAGATGACGGGACACGGCCCGGCCTCGATCACCGTGACGGGCACGTGGGTGCCCGCGGCGTCGAAGACTCGCGTCATTCCCAGTTTTCTGCCAATTAGACCGTTCATTTTTCGTCCCGTTTACGTCGGCACGAGTGGCACGAGTGGCACGAAACATCGTGCCGACGTGCCGACGTGCCACTCGTGCATTTATTCGACCTTAATCTCCACATCCACACCGGCCGGCAAATCCAGCTTCGTCAAAGCATCCACCGTCTGCGAGCGTGAATCGAGAATGTCGATCAACCGCTTGTGAGTCTTGAGCTCGAATTGCTCACGACTCTTCTTGTCGATGTGCGGGCTCCGCAACACCGTCCAGAGCTGCCGCTTCGTCGGCAGCGGAATCGGACCCGAAACTTGCGCGCCCGTCTTCTCCGCCGTCCGCACGATGTCCGCGGCAGCTTGATCGATCAATGCGTGATCGAACGCTTTCAGTCGAATCCGAATCTTGCTCGCCATGTTCTCCCGTTCACGTCGGCACGTGTGCACGTCGGCACGACGCTTCGTGCCACTCGTGCCGACGTGCCACTCGTGCCTCTATTTCAAGATCTTCGTCACCACTCCAGCGCCAACCGTCCGCCCACCCTCTCGAATGGCGAACCGCAGCTGCTCTTCCATAGCGATCGGCGTGATCAAGTCGATCGTCATCTTTGTGTTGTCACCCGGCATCACCATCTCGACGCCACCCGGCAACTCCACCGAGCCCGTCACATCCGTCGTGCGGAAGTAAAACTGCGGCCGGTACCCCTTGAAGAACGG
>DASZNX010000502.1:0-7255 GCA_035551075.1 Gemmatimonadales bacterium
GAGCATCACCGAGGAGAAGGTGTTCGCCTATCTCCTGTCGCAGTCCACCGTGGAGCAGACGTGATCATTACGAACGAGAGCCATATCTATCCGCCGTACATCATCGAGCGCTCCAGCCGGGGCGAGCGCACCTACGACATCTTCAGCCGGCTGCTGATGGACCGGATCGTGTTCCTCGGCACATCGATCACGGATGATGTCGCCAACATCATCATCGCGCAGCTCCTGTTTCTCGATGCTGATAACCCGGAACGGGATATCTACCTGTACGTGAATTCCCCAGGTGGGCTCGTCTCATCGGGGATGGCGATCTACGACACCATGCAGTTTCTGCGCGCCCCGGTGAACACGATCTGCATGGGGATGGCGGCATCGATGGGCTCCTTCCTGCTCACCGCGGGGCGTAAGGGGAAGCGGTCAGCGTTGCCCCACGCGCGGATCATGATGCACCAACCGTCGGGCGGCACACAGGGCACCGCCGCGGACATCGAGATCCAGGCCAAAGAGATCCTCTTCCTGCGCCGCAAGCTCAATGAGCTGTACGCGCGGCATACCGGGAAGACGGTCGAGCAGATCGAGAAGGACATGGATCGCGATCGGTTCATGTCAGCCGAAGAGGCGAAGGACTATGGATTGATCGATCACGTCATTTCGAACTACGAGGAAATCAAAGAGGATGGGAAGGGGAAGAAATGATCCCTTGCGCCCCTAGGTGCGCGTTCCCATACTAGAAGAACGATGTCCCACGATAAACACCTCCGCTGCTCATTCTGCGGCAAGTCGAAGGACTCGGTCCGGAAGTTCATTTCCGGGCCGTCGGTCTACATCTGTAATGAGTGCATTGCGCTCTGCAATGAGATCCTGGCGGAGGACGAGGAACGCGAAGTCGCCGAAGCCATCACGCAGGTCCCCACGCCGGCCGAAATCAAGGACGTGCTGGACCAATACGTAATCGGCCAGGACCGCGCCAAGAAGACCCTCGCTGTTGCCGTCTACAACCACTACAAACGCATCAACTCGCACTCGGGCCGCGACAACGATGTCGAGCTCGACAAGAGCAACATCCTCCTGATCGGGCCGACGGGCGTCGGGAAGACCCTGCTGGCGCAGACCCTGGCCCGCATCCTCGACGTGCCGTTCACGATCGCCGACGCGACGACCCTCACCGAAGCCGGGTACGTGGGCGAGGATGTCGAGAATATCCTGGTGCGCCTGCTGCAGGCAGCCGACTTCAACGTCTCTGAGGCGGAGCGCGGTATCGTCTACATCGACGAAATCGATAAGATCGCGCGCAAGTCCGAGAATCCGAGCATCACCCGGGACGTTTCTGGAGAAGGCGTACAGCAGGCGCTGCTCAAGATCCTCGAGGGTACCGTCGCCAGCGTGCCGCCCCAGGGCGGCCGCAAGCACCCGCAGCAGGAATACATCCAGGTCAACACGAAGGACATCCTCTTCATCTGCGGCGGCGCGTTCGATGGACTCGAGAAGATCATCGAGTCGCGCACCGGCCGCCGGCAGATCGGCTTTACTAAGGAAGAGGTGGCCGAAGGCGTCGCGGCGAAGCTCAAGCAGAATCCGTTCGTTGATGTGGAGCCCGACGACCTGCTGCGCTATGGCTTGATCCCGGAGTTGGTCGGTCGCCTGCCGGTGACGGTGCCGCTCGACGCGCTGGACGAAGACGCGCTGATCCGCATCCTCACGGAGCCGAAGAACGCGCTCGCCAAGCAATACCAGAAGCTGTTCGATCTCGAAGACGTGCGGCTGACGATCGAGAAAGACGCGCTGAAGGCGATCGCGCAAAAGGCGATGAAGCGCGGCACGGGCGCGCGCGGCTTACGCGCCATTCTCGAAGAGATGATGACCGAAATCATGTTCGAGCTGCCGAGCCGCGATGACGTGCGCGAGGTCGCGATCACCGCCGAGTGCGTCACGTCCGGCCGCGCGCCGCTGCTCGTGACCGAGCGTCCCCGCCAGAAGAAAGAAGCCTGACGGATCCCAAATACATCGGCTCCTTCCCGCGAGCCGATGCGCTGCTCGATCCCCCCTTCCCCGAAGTCGCATTCCTCGGCCGGTCTAACGTGGGCAAGTCTTCGCTGCTGAATGCGCTGGTGGGGCACCGAATAGCGAAGACATCCAGCACCCCGGGAAAGACCCGGGCGATGAACGTGTTTTTGGTGCGTGGTGCACTGTATTTTCTCGATCTGCCCGGCTACGGCTACGCCCGCATCAGCAAAGCACAGCGAGCTGCGTTTCGCGGCCTGCTCAAACACACGCTGCGACGCGACCGGCTCGCCGGTGTCGTCTGGCTGCTCGACATCCGCCACTCCCCTTCGGTTGACGACCGGGCCATGCAGGACGTACTTGTGGAGAGAGGGACCCACGTCCTGGCGGCGCTCACGAAGAGCGACAAGCTCTCGCGAGCAGAGCGTCGCAGCCGGGAAGGCGAGTTGCGTGACGAACTAGGCCTACCGGAGGATCAGATAGTAGTGACGAGCGCTGTGAGCGGGGAGGGAATTGTGGAGTTGAGAGAAGCGATTATGGAACTGATCCAGGCCAGATGATGAAATGCACGTCGGCACGACTGCACGTCGGCACGATGCTGCTTTGTCTTGCAGCCGTCCCCATATGCCAACTTGCATCTCAAGACACGATTCCCGCCGGTTACGGTACGCTACGGCGCGACGACATCCTCATCCGGTTCAGCACCCCCAATGTCGACGTCCAGGTACTGCCGCTCGACGAGCAAGTGATCCGCTTGCTCGCGCCCGACACGTATCGCTCGCTCCACGCGCTCGTGCAGAGCCGCTACGACGACATTGCCGCAGCCGCGACGCGTGCCACGACCGACAAGGCGACGCTCGTGATGGTGACCTTCCTGGGCGTCGTGCCGCAGGCGCGGTTCAACCCGGAGGACCTGAACATCACGAGTCGCGGGCGGCTGTTTCGTCCGGTCGGTGTCGTGCCGCTCTCCCCAACCTGGAATTCGTTCCAGCTCGATGCGCGCCAGCAGGCGGCCGCGATTTACCTCTTCGATCCCGGGATCAGCGTGCGCGAGGAGCTGATCGTGAGTTATCAGGGCGTGTCGAACAACAGTTGGAACCACTCGATACGCCTACTCGATCAGGAGCGCGCCCGGGTCAGGGCCCGTGCCCAGACACCGCCGGGTGGGGGATTCTGACTCGCTTCTCCAGATCCTTCGTCCAGTGAACACCAGTTGAATCCGCACAGACGATACTGATCCGAGGCTCCCCACTGGCCGCTACCGCGAACGCGCTGTCACAGCCCACGGAAAACAACGCGATCGACCAGGCCCGCGCGCTCAGGGCGTCGGCGGCGAGCACGCTCACCGATTTCGCACGACCCTGACGGCCTGGCGATTGGGCCTGCGTGCGAATGGACCCGCCGCGCAGATCGATCCATCCCAGCGCCGACAGCGAGTTCTCCGGATCCGGAATACCGACGGTGCGATGCGTGACGCGTCCACCGGGGCCGATCCACAAGTACTGCCCGCCCAGATCGAGCAGCGCGCTGTCGGCCAAACCCACGAGTGCCAGGGCCGCGCGATCGAGCGCATAACCCGACGCGAGACTCTCGGCGGGCGTCGTGACACTCGCGCGTCGTACCAGGTCGCGCTGCGCGGAGTCGAGCGCGGAAATCCGGGTGTGAATCGCGACGAGCGAATCGATCCGATCCACCGAGTCGTGCGCCGCGTCCAGCGCTGCGGCGAGGCGATTCGTATCGCGCGACCACGCGGCCGCGGAGAGCATCGTCCCCATGGCCGGCCACACCCGCGACACCGCGGGCGACGGTTCGGCACAAGCGCCCACGACGAGCAGGCCGAGTGCAACCGTAAGTGGTAGGTGACGCGTGCGATTGATTCTCAAGAACGATAGTTGAATATAGAAGGCCATGGATCTGATTCGGTTGCACCCGCTGGTATTCGCCGCATTGCTCGCCGTTCTCGTGATCGTCGGCGCCACGCTGGGGCGCCTGCGGCAGCGGCTGATCCGGTCCGAACAGGAGCGCCGGCGCGCCGCCGAAGAGCTCAATCGCCGATTGTCCGAGCTGTTTTCCTTGCAGGAGCTGTCATACGTCTTGTCCGACTCGCTCGAGCTGGACCGGATCGTCGAGCAAGTCGTCCGCTATGCCGTGCGCTTTCTCGATGCGCAGGGGGCGCTGCTCGCGCTCGTGGGCGACACGCCTGGCGAGCCGATCCAAATCGCCGCCGCCGAGGGCACGCTGAGCCCGTTACGGGGCCGCAGAATCGCGGGAGATGACCCCGGCCTCGTGGCGCGCTCCACCGGACGTGACCACCTGGAGCTGGTCCGCAACTCGGGAGGGAGCGCCGAGGGCTCCGGAGGCCCCAAACCCACGCCAATCGTAGCGGGATTCGAGGCTGTGGCGGCCGCGGCGGTGCCGCTCCGGTCGCACGGCGCCGTGATCGGCACTCTCATCATCACGGATCCACGGCAGGGGCAATTCGAGCCCGAGGACGTTCGCCTGCTCTCGACTCTCGCGACGCACGCGGCCGTCGTCATCGCCAACGCTCGATTCTTCGAAATGGTGCGCCGCGCCAAGGAGCAGTGGGAAACCGCGTTCGACGCGCTGAGTGAAGGCATTGCCGTCGTCGATACCGACGGCGTCGTACGTCGGGCCAATCGCTCGCTGGCGAGCTTGCTCGGTGTGCCGGTCTCCACGCTCGTGGGCACACCGCTCGGCGACGCGCTGCTCGGCAAATCGCAGGCGCTGGCGGAGCTGCTCGCGGGCACCCGGCGCGGCGAGCGGGTGGCTCCGCTGGTAGCCCGCTCCGAGCGGCTCCAGCGGACGGTGCGTGTCAATGCGGCGCTAATCACGGGCGCGGCGTTCGAGCAGAGCGTCGTGGTCCTGGTGGAAGACGTGACCGATCAGCAGGCGCTCGAAACGCAGCTCGTGCAGAGCGAGAAGCTCGCGGCCGTCGGTCAGCTCGTCTCGGGTGTCGCGCACGAACTCAACAACCCCCTCACCTCGATCGTTGGCCTGTCCGAGTTCCTGCTCGAGCAGAAGGAGCTGGGCAAGAAGGATCGCGGTCACCTCCAGGTCATCCAGGAACAGGCGGAGCGCGCGGGACGGATCGTGCGCAATCTGCTGACGTTCGCGCGCCAGGGCACGGGCGAACGCGCTCTCGTCGATCTCAACGACGTCATCCGCCGCACCCTTTCGCTGACGGCCTATGACCTGAAGCTCAAGGACGTCATGGTCACGCGCGAGCTGAGCGGCGCGTTGCCCGGGGTGCTCGGCGACCGCCATGGGCTGCAACAAGTGGTGCTCAACCTCATCACCAACGCGGCGCAAGCCGTCGCCGAGAATCCGCGGGACCGGCCGCGCGAAATCACCGTCTCGACCTGGTTCGACGGTCAGGTGCACCTGCGGGTCGCGGACTCGGGGCCCGGCATTCCGGACGCCGTGGTGCAGAGCGTGTTCACGCCGTTCTTCACCACCAAGGAGCCGGGAAAGGGCACAGGGCTCGGTCTCTCGATCACCTACTCGATCGTCGAGAGTCACGGCGGCCACATCACCGTCGAGAGCAGACCCGCCGCTGCCGGAAGCGGCGCCTCGTTTCGCGTCGATCTGCCGCCGGCGCCGCCCGATGTAGTGGCGCAAGCGATGGCGCCGGCCGCCGCGCAGTCGCCGGGAAGCTCGGCCGGTGGACAATTCGTCAAGCGCACCATTCTGCTGGTCGACGGCGATCCTGCGGTACAGCGTACCATCAAGGCGTTGTTCGCGCGAGACGGACACGACGTCGAAGTCGCCGGTGATCCTCAGCACGCGCTCGATCTGGCGCAGCGCGGCAGCTTTGACTTGGTCATCATCGATGCGCGCGCGATGGCGCCGGGAAAGCGGGGCGTGCTGCTGGCGGAGGAGTTGGTTGCGAAACTGCCGGCGTTGCGCGAGCGCATCATCGTCGCCACCGGCGACGTGCGGCCGGCCACCGAAGAGACGCTGGCGCGTCTCGGCGTGCGTTACGTGCGCAAGCCTTTCAACCTGCGCGATCTTCGGGTCGAGGCCGCGCGCTTGTGGGAAGCGACCGCGCTGTCGTAAGCCTCGGCGGGCCAGCCGTAGGTCCCGAGATTCACCGCGCCGCCCGCCGCGAACCGGACGCCTTCGCGCAGCAATAACGCGCGCTGGAGGACTGCCGAGTGATCCGACCCCGAAAAAGAAATGCGCCCGGCCGCGTTGATCACGCGCCACCACGGCACGTCGTTGTCTTCGGGAAGTGCGGACAGCGCCCAACCGACGGTGCGCGCCGCGCCAGGTCGTCCCGCCAACCGCGCGATGATGCCGTACGTCGCCACCCGTCCCTTGGGGATGTGACGGACCACGCGGTAGATCCGATGATAGAATGGATTCACAAGGGAGCCTGCTACTAGCTTACGCGCAGAACATCTTCCAGCAAGCCCGCGTCTCCACCCCCCACTATTGACAAAATGTCGTCCAGTGCTCTCCGCTCGCGGGGCCACGCGAAGCGCCGCGCCGCGTCCGCCGCGCGCAACCACTCCGCGCGATCGTGCTCCTCCGACAGGCGCACGCTTGCACTCGCGGACACGAACGCCGCAAAGACCGGAATCAGCGCCACTTCGTCGCGGCGATGCTGATAGAAGCTTTCAGTCCGGCTGAGATTGTAGAATTTTTCGGGCACGAGTCCCGTTTCCTCGCGCAGCTCACGCAGCGATGCCTGCACGGGCGTTTCGCCCGCCTCGATCGTCCCGTGAATCGTTTCCCACGAGCCAGGACAGCGCCCCGCGTGGCTACGGCGCAGCGCGAGAACCTCGAGACTGGTACCCGCGCCGCGGAGGGCGTAGGTGTCGACGAAGCAAACTCGGATCTGTGTCAGAGACCTAACGGCGGCGACCGAGCACGGCTTCGAGACGCGCGGAGAGTGAGCGCGCACGGAATGGCTTCGTGAGAAAATCGTCGGCGCCGAGCTCGAAGACGCGCACCTCGTTGTCCTCGTCGCCTTTCGCGGTCAGCACGATCACGGGAATGTTGGCCGTCGCGGGGCGCGAGCGCAGATGGGACAGCACACCATAGCCGTCGAGGCCGGGCAGGTTCAGGTCGAGCACGATGATGTCCGGTCCCACGCGATCCACCTGGTCGAGCGCCTGCACGCCGTCGCGCGCCTCGGCGACGACATACCCGTCGCGCTCGAGTAGATCGCGCATGACCTTTCGCAGGCTGTCCTCATCATCCACGAGCAGCACCTTGGACGCCGGTTGGC
>DASZNX010000503.1:0-9830 GCA_035551075.1 Gemmatimonadales bacterium
GCCGCTCGATATTCGGGCGACCGCATTTCAACGTCGCGTCTGGCGGGAGCTGCAACGGATCCCCTTCGGGAAGACGCGGTCGTATTCGGAAGTGGCGCGCAGAATTGGTCAACCCAGAGCGACACGCGCGGTCGCGCGCGCGTGCGCGACGAACCCCGTCGCCCTCGCGATTCCGTGTCATCGCGTCGTCCGCGACGACGGCACCCTCGGCGGCTACCGGTGGGGCTTGGAACGCAAACAAGCCTTACTGGAAAAGGAGCGCGACTCCCGCATCTCCTAGTCCAGCTCGGCGCGACCGCTCTTTCGCTCGAGCGCTTCGAATACCCGCCCGCGATCGTACTGGGAGCCGATCTTTTGCGCGTCCTCGCGGATCGCGGCGCGGATGGCGTCGTCCAGCTTCACCTTCTGAATCACCGTAAGCAACAGCTCGGCCAGCTCGTGATCGGAGGCGATGCCCTTTGCTGATTCGAGCACCGCGAGCGTAACGGCACGCGATGCGTCGCTCCGCGCCATCACGCTCGCCAGCGTGCGGCTGTGCTCATAATCCGAGTGGATTGTATTGGCCGCGGCGAAGAATGCCGGCCGCAGCGTGTCGTCGAGCACGTATGAGCCGCCGATTTCCGACAGCAGCTGCGCCAGCTCGTAATCGGAGCCGATGGACTTCGCCGACGTGAGCACGTCGCGCAGCATCGCGGGAGTCATTCCCTCGCGTTTCACGACGGCTGCGAGCACGCGGGCGTGCTCGTAATCCGACTCTAGCGTGCTCGCCGCCTTGAAGAACGCGGGCCGCATCGCCTCGTCGATCGGGCGCGCGACATTCAGCTCGATCAACAGCTCGGCCAATTCATAATCCGAAGCGATGTCCGCAGCCGCGTCGAGCATGCTCGCCGCCACCGCGGGGGTGAGTCCGGGACGAGAAAGAGCGGCCCTGAGCACGCGATGGCGCTCGTAATCCGAGTTGATCGACTTTGCGGCGGTTACGAAGCCTGCCTGCATCTGCTCCGTGAGTGGCTGAGCCTTGGCAACGGCGATCAATAGCTCGGCGAGCTCGTAATCGCTGTCGATGGTTTGACCGGCGAGGGTGACGAGACGCTCGTAGCCCGCGGGATCGAGCTTGCCGCTCTCGACCGCCGCCTGATAGTAGACGCGCCGCGTGTAGTCGCCCGACAGCTCGCCGAGCTCGTCCATCAAACCCTGAATTCCCTTGGTGTCCAGAATCCAGCGGGCGCGCTCCTCGGCTTTGAAGCCGGTGCGTCGCAGCAGAAACGTGAGCGTCTCGCTCAACCACGCTTTGGCGTCGGCATCGAATGGCTTGACGTCGCCATCGAGTTTGTAGATCCGCTCCAAGCCGCTGCCGTCAGCGGCGCGCTGAATGGTCACGCGCCGATCATGCGCGCCGTAATCGACCTCGATCTTCACCTGCGCGCCCGACGCGACGGTCGCGATATCGGTAAAGTCCTGGGTGAACGTGAACTTCCCGGTCGCGGCAAGACGGATGCTGCACCCGCCGAGATTCGTGAAGATGATCAGGTTTTCGTTGTTCTCGGTCGTACTCGAGCTGGTGTGCGTCGATTCACCGGAGCAGCCGCGCAACGAATCGGTCGTCGCGCGCATTGCGCGCTGCGGCTTGATCGTATGACGTGTGATGACTTCAGGTTTGGGCGTCATCGGGATCGTGTCGATCCTCAGCGCCGCCGGTTCGGCCGCGCGAGGGGCGATCGCGGCGAGCGGCACCACGATGGCGATCGCCGCGATCCAGGCAGGCAGCGCCAATCCCTTCGAGAGGGTATCGCGGCGGCGGCGCGCGTCGAGCACATCGATCAACCGTGTCGCGAGCTGGGCGGGCCGAGCCATCGCGACGCTGGTGAGGGACGTTGCGGGCGCGGCCCGCAGGCCCCGCGCGAGCTCGAGCAGGTGCGTCGCATACGCCGACGGCTTCGCGCCCGAGCGGAGCACCTGATCATCGCAGGCGCGCTCGCGCTCTTCCCGCAGGCGCGTCGCGGCGAGCCAGACGAGCGGGTGAAACCAGTACACCGCGCAGGCGACGCGCGCGATGAGCTGGACGAGGAAGTCGTGGCGCTTCACGTGCGCCAGCTCGTGGAGCAGCACGTCACGCCGCCGATCGGCGGGCCATGCGTCGGCTTCGGCAGGCAGGAGAATCGCAGGCCGCCGGATGCCCCAGGTCATCGGCATCGCGGGTCCGGAGGCGCGGAGAAGCCTGATGCGGCGCGTCAGGCCGATCTGCCGGCACAGATCGTCGCTGAGCTGATACCAGGTCTCGTCATCGACCAGCGCCGTGATCCGATCCAGCCACCAAATGCGGGCGAGCCCGATCGCCATAAGAATGAGCACGACCGCCACGCCACTGAGCCAAACCGGGACGATCCAGGCCGTCCAATCGGTCGTCAACGTGAAGCGAACCGACTGTGCAGCAGCCGATTGGGCAATACGCGAGGTCACCGCACGTCCTGAGGGTTCGGCCGCTGCACGACGAGGAGCGACAGGTTCGTGAACGGGCGCTGCAACGGGCTGGGTCGGTAGCTGCTGCACCCGAAATGCGATCGGCGCCTCGAAACGGGGCCAGCCCGCCACGCGCAGGTTCGGGAGCAACGTGGATGCAACCGGCAGCACGAGTAACCCGCCGCAGGCAAGTGCCCAGACGAGATGTCGGAGCGCGGCCGGTCCGCGTCGCAGCGCCCAACTGCCGGCGCCGGCGAGCAGCAACAGTACGGTGGCTTTGACAAAAGCATCGGCCAGGATCGCGATCATTTCAGCGGCCCTCCTTCCGCGCGTCGGCGATGAGCCGGCTCAGTCGTGCCAGCTCCGCATCGGAGAGACGAGTGGACGAATCGAGCAAGGCGGCGACGGCCGCTTCCGTCGATCCATCGAAGAATGTGTGGAGTAGCTGACGAAGCGCGGACTGCCGCGCGCGCTCACGCGGCACCGTTGGCAGGAAGACGTAGCGGGGCCCGTCTTCCTCGTGCCGGAGATGGCCTTTCTCTTCGAGCACGCGGAGCAGGGCCCGGACCGCGGAATAACTTGGCGGATCGGCGAGCTGCTCCAGCACCTCCGCAGCGGTCGCGCGACCACCCGGCGCCCGATAGATCACGTCCATGATTTCGCGCTCGCGGCGGCTCAACCGCGTACTGGATTCTTTGGGCATTCGCAGACGCTCACTCGGTAGCAGATATGCTAAAAAATTAGCATTGACTGCTAAGAAAGTAGCACCCGGAGCGGACCTGTCAAGCTAGCGATGTTCGAGAAACGTCCGGCTACGTGGCCCAGGGCCCCCCTGACCCCCCAGCCCCCGGCTGCGCCACCCCAAAGCCCGGCGCATTCCGGACGTTTCGCGCCTGCCAGAGATGGCGGCGATCGTGGGCCAGAATGAACTGGAAATAGGCGCCGAGCGGTAAACGAACCAGCCGGTTCACCGGGGAGATCGTGCGGACGCGAGCCAAATCGAGCCCATCAGCCCGGCGCACCCGCTCGGCGAGCTGGTCGTGGACCCGAGCGAACTCAGGGAGCACATCCGCAGCGCGGTGTGTCGTCCCGGCCGATCCCCTCATGGGTGTGCGCATCCGCCATCGAGGTGGCGGCTCCATCGATGCGATGGCCAGGCGTGAGAACCATCCGTATTGAAATGGTCCTGCAGACAACTTCCCCTGCGCGCGGCCTTCGGCGATCGCGCGATCGAACGCGGGCAGCACGAGCGCGTCACCGACATTGAGATGGTTGAGGCATTGCGCGATGGACCAACGATCGGGGTCTGGTTGCCAATTGAACTGCGTGTCGGTGAGACCGGCCGCCACCGCCTGCCCCTCGGCCTTGATGACTTCCAGCTGATCCAGCATCGACTGCTGCGCGGCGTTCACCGGTCAGGTACCCGCGGAGACTTTCGGACGGCTCGCGGCAAGGACCCACCACGCGATGAGTGCGGCAAACGCGCCCCCCGCGAGCGCCGAGACCACGCCGATGAGCCAGGATTGACCGCCCCAGGTCACGGGAGCAAGACCCGCCGCCGCAGTAATGAGGAGGACCCACGATCGCAGGAGTTGGCGTACCAGCGACGGACGCCAAATTGCGGCGAGTCCGGCGAGCAGCCCAAAGATGCAGTATCCCGTTTCAACGACTGCCGAGACATGCTGTCCGACGGTCGCCGCCCCGCGCCACTCGCCCGGCATGTTGTAAGTCTGGTAGCCGTTCAGTGCGATCAACAAGGCCGCCGGCACCAACAGACGAATGGGGGGAATCCGCATCGGGCCTCATTCATGTCGCTGATGTGCGCGCGCCTCCCAACCGCGACGTCCGGGCCGACGCTCGCCGGCTAGCGGAGAGCGACGACCCGCGCGCGCAACAGCTCTTCGAGCAGACGCTGCGCCGGCCCTAGGGCTGGCGCGCCTCGCTCGTGGTGCTGGCCGCCCCTTCCGTGCCGAGTTTGTGCTGCTGGAACCAGCTCATCATATAAAGCTGGGTCCGCAGGAAGTTCGACGGCTTGGAGCTCGTGCCGTGATACTCGCCGTTGAAACGCAACATCACGACGGGCACTTTCAGCATCTTGAGCGCCGAGTAGTACTCCTCGGTCTGCGGGATCGGCGTGCGCAGATCGAGCTCACCCGTCATCAGCAGCGTCGGCGTCTTGACGTTGCCGACATAGGCGAGCGATGACTGCTTGATCCACTGCTCCGGCTTTTCCCAGAACGGCGCGTCGAAGAACCCGTAGGTAAAGAGCGGGACGTCGGTCTGCCCCGCCATGCTCATCCAATCGATCACGGGACAGCGCACCGCAGCCGCCGCGAACCGTGTCGTATGACCGATCACCCAGCTCGACAACACGCCGCCACCCGAGCACCCGCCGACGTACATCCGCTGCGGATCGATGTAGCCACGGCCGACGACCGTATCGACGCCCGCCATCAGATCGTCGTAATCGACGCTCGGATAGGCGCGCTCGATCGCATTACCGAACGGGCTGCCATACCCGGTGCTGCCACGCGGATTCGTGATGAGGACGACGTAGCCGTTGGCCGCGAAGTTCTGGAGCTGATAACTGAACGCACCGTTATACATCCCGTGCGGCCCGCCATGGATCTCCAGGATCAACGGATATTTCTTGGTCCGGTCGAATCCCGGCGGTTTGATGATCCACCCCTCGACCTTCGTGCCGCCAGTCGATGTATACCAGATCGTTTCTTCGGCGCCGAGTTTCATGCCCTGCAGGACGTCGGCATTGACACTGGTCAGCGGCGTAACTGGCGCACGCCCTCCCCCCGAGCGCAACGAGAAGCGCGCGACGTCCGCGGGATTGCTCGCGTCGGAACGGACCCCAACGCCGGTGAGATCGCGCGACACTGAGCTCAACGACAGCATCTGATCCCCTTCGGTGATGCGTCGATTACCACCTTTGAGTCCCGCGAAGTACACGTTGCTCGTACCCTGCTCGGCGAGCGCGAAGTACACGCCGCTGCCGTCTGGACTCCAGTGCACGTCCCCCGGATCACGGTCGTAGCTCGTGAGCGCCCGCAGGCCGCTGCCGTCGAGGGCCACGGTCCAGACTTCGTTGGCGTGATAGGAGTAGGTCCCATAATCACGGCCGGTGAACGCGACGCTCTTGCCGTCGGGAGAGACGACGGGGTTCGACCAGTTGCCCTTTTTCGTGACGAGCTGGCGGGTTGCTCCGGTCTGCACGTCGACCGCGTACAGGTACGACTCGCGATAGCGATAGTCGAAATCCGCATCGCGCAGTCCGTCGAACACGATCGTACGACCGTCCGGCGTCCAATCGAAGTTGGGGCCGCCGGCGAGCTCGCTCGTGCCGTAATCTCCCGTGGTGAGCTGGCGCGGCGTTCCACCGTCCGCGGGCACGAGGAAGATGCGCGTGGTGCCCTGCTCTACGAAGCCCGTCCGATCACGACGGTAGTGCAGTCGATCGATGATGCGCGGCGCCGGCGTCCATTTCGCGCCCTCCGGAGGAGCGGGCATGCTGATTTTCCAGGGCGTTTCGCTCTTCACGAGCATCGTGAAGGCGAGCGAGCGGCCGTCGGGCGACCAGCTCACCGCGGCCGGCGTCTCGGCGACGTGCGTGATTTGGGAGGTCGCGCCTTCAGCATCCATCCAGCGCACGAACACCTGCGTGCCCTTGGGTTCACCGTCCGCGAGATACGCGATGCGCGTGCCGTCCGGCGACCAGCGCGCGTTCGAGCCTTTCACGAGAAACCGGTTCTTCGACCCGTCCGCATTCATGATCCACAGACCGGAGTCCCACCGGTCCTCGATCTTGTTCACCCATCGGCGCGTGTAGACGATCTGCGCTCCGCTCGGCGAGACTTGCGGATCGGCGACCTGTTCCCAATCGAGATAATGGTTGACGGTGAGGAGCGTATCGGATGCGGTTTCTTGAGCGGCGACGCCGGGACAGAAACAGACAGCGAGTACAGCGGTAATGCGGATTGAGCGCATAGAGCCTCGAGGCAAGTGCGGACCCTAATTAGAACCACCGGGACGCCGAAGGGCTAGGTGGGCAGTTTGGGTACTCCGAGTAGATACGTCCCACGTAACGGTGACCAACCGCCGCGAATCTCACCGACGTCCCAGTCATAGCTGTCGAGGCCTCGCACAAGCTCCGTCAATTCCTGTGGCGAATATGCGCGGAGGCAAGACACGACGCCGTCGAACGTGCCGAGGACGGGAAGAACGGGAGGCAGGTAGTTCCAGAAGAAACGCGACCAGCGCCACGGGCGAATAAATGGCTCGGCCACGAGCGCGCCGAGCCACGTGAACGCGACGACGGCGATTTCCCACGGCGCGCGACGCGCTACTTCAAAGATCGCGATCCCCTGCCGCCTCGTCACCGCGTCCGCGAGGATGGCCCGCGCCTCCTCGGGAGGGAAATGATGGAAGGACGTGAACAAGGTCCGAAATCCATCGAGATGCGCGGCCACGGCGCGGGCGTCGACCGGCTCTGGATGAAATGGCAGGTCCGTAACACCATCGCGGTGCGGATAGAGATCAGTGAGTAGGACCGGCACGCCCACCTGTCGCGCGAGGCGGCTCCAGGGACCGCCGGCTCCCGAGCAGAGATCCACGACACGACGCGCACCCGTCCGCTCGATCGCCCGGCGCAGCAAGGGACCGGCCGGCTCGTAGGCGTGCGCCAGATTGATGGCAAACGCCAGAAAATCGGTCAGCGCATCCCGCAGCGATGGCGGGCATGCCGGCAAATCGTGAAGCTCGACCAGTTGCAGCCGCATCCGTGCCAAATTTGCACGAAACGCCGGGCGGCGTGAGATTTCGCGCCCGGACATGGAAAACTTCGAGCTCCCGCGGCTGTTCGCCGAGCGTCCCGCCGGACACAATTACTTCGAGCTGATTCGCGTGCCCGCGATGTCGGCCGGACTGTACGTGCTGCAACCGGGTGAGCCCGATCGCCAGGGCCCGCACAAGGAAGATGAGCTGTACTACGTGGTGGGAGGCAAAGCGACCATTCGTGTGGGCGGCGAAGATCGTCCCGTCGCGCCCGGATCGGCTATCTTCGTACCCGCCGGTGTCGAACACCACTTCCATTCCATTACCGCGGAGCTGCGGGTCCTCGTCGTCTTCGCTCCCGCCGAAACGCCGCTTTCGTCGTGAGTCTGCGCACCACACCGTTTCACGCGCGCACGGGGCCGCTATCAGAAGGCCAGGCCTGGCGGCGCTGGGCGGGCTACGTCGTCGCAAGCTCCTACGAGCTGTCCCACGAGCGCGAATATCACGCGATCCGCAACTCCGCCGCGTTGTTCGATGTCTCGCCGCTGTACAAGTATCTCGTGACCGGCCGCGATGCCGGACGCCTGCTCGATCATGTCGTGACGCGGAACGTCGGCAAGGCGAAGGTCGGTCAGGTGCTCTACACGCCGTGGTGTGATGCCGAAGGCAAGCAGATCGACGACGGAACGATCTCGGTGCTGGATGAGCAAACGTTCCGCCTGACGGCGGCCGATCCCAATCTCCGGTGGCTCAACTTGAATGCCTCGGGTCTCGACGTGGCGATCGAGGATGTCTCGGAGCGCACCGCGGCGCTCTCACTGCAAGGCCCCAACTCGCGGGCGATTCTCCAGATCGCCGCTCAGCGTGACCTGGCGGCGCTCAAGTACTTCCGCCTGACGAACGCGACAATCCGCGGCACTCCGGTCACTATTTCTCGCACCGGATATACCGGCGATCTCGGTTATGAAGTATGGGTCGATGCCGCGCAGGCCGTGCCGCTGTGGGACGCGTTGATCGAGACCGGCACGCCGTACGGCATCACGCCCGCCGGCATGCTGGCACTGGACGTCGCGCGTATCGAAGCGGGACTGCTCCTCATCGAGGTCGACTACTTCTCGTCGCGCCATGCGCTGATCGAAGCACAGAAGTCTTCCCCCCTCGAGCTCGGACTCGGCTGGACAGTCGCGACGGACAAGGAGCGGTACAACGGAAAAGACGCGCTGGATGCCGAGCGGCTCCGCGGCCCTGCCTGGCAGTTCACCGGGCTGACGGTCGATTGGGATTCGCTCGAACAGCTCTACGCTGCGGTGGGGTTGCCGCCGCGCCTTCCGACGCAGGCCTGGCGGATGAGCGTGCCGATTTACGATCCCGGCGGCCGCCAGGTCGGCTATGCGACGAGCGGTGGATGGTCTCCGTTGCTCAAGCAGTACATGGCATTGGCGCATCTCGAGTCATCGAGCGCGACGCCGGGCACGCAGGTGCGGATGGAGATTACCGTCGAGCATCGCCGCAAACAGGCGACCGCGCACGTCACGCCGCTGCCCTTCTTCAACCCCGAGCGAAAGCGAAGTTAGTGGCGAAGCGCTACGACGTGATCGTGATTGGTGGCGGCCACAACGGCCTCGTCACTGCCGCCTACCTCGCCCGCGCGGGCAAGCAGGTGCTCGTGCTGGAGCGGCGCGAGCGGGTGGGTGGCGCGGCCGTAACGGAAGAAATCTTCCCCGGCTTCAAGTTCTCGATGTTCTCCTACGTGGTCAGCCTGCTGCGACCCGAGATCATCCGCGATCTCGATCTGCCGCGGCACGGGCTGCACATCCTGCCGCTCGAAAGCACGGTCACGCCCATGGAGAACGGCGACTACCTGGCCGCGTGGGCCGATCACGATGACACGCGCCGGGAGCTCTACCGTCATTCGCCCCGCGACGCCGAGGCATACGACGAGTACGGCCGGCTCATGCACTTCATGGCGCAGGCGGTGAAGCCGATTCTCAGCATGGTCCCCCCCGATCCTACATCTCTGGCACCTGCCGACCTCACTGGTCTGCTAAAGCTCGCCAAGCATTTCCGCGGTCTCGGCGCCGAGCGGCTGCACGCGCTGGTGAAGCTGATGACGATGAGCTCCGCCGACTTTCTCGACGAGTGGTTCGAGACCGATGTGCTCAAGGCGACCAAGTCGGCGAGCGGCATTATTGGCACGTTCCTCGGCCCGCGGTCTCCGGGCACGGCCTACGTGCTCCTTCATCATTACATGGGCGAGCTCGACGGCGTGTTCCGCGCCTGGGGCTTTGCCAAAGGCGGCACTGGTGCCGTCAGCGAGTCCATTGCCTCAGCCGCGCGCGCCTTCGGAGCAGAAATCCGTTGCAATGCGGGTGTCGCGAAGGTGCTGATTCGTGGCGAGCGCGCGACCGGCGTCGTCCTCGAAAATGGTGACGAGATCCCCGCAGCGACCGTGGTCTCGAGTCTCGATCCACGCCGCACGTTCCTCCAGCTCCTCGAGTCGAATCATCTGCCGTCCGACTTCGTGTCGGATATCAAGCGGTTCAAGTTCCGCGGCTCATCGGGAAAGGTGAACATCGCGCTCGCTGCTC
>DASZNX010000504.1:0-5421 GCA_035551075.1 Gemmatimonadales bacterium
AGGATGCTCTCGGCGAGGGCGGCGAAGTGCCGCGTACCGGGCTTTGGGAGTCGGAATGGCTCGTTTCGGTCGATCAGCTTCGCCATGACCCGATCGCGGCGTGCCAGTTCTGCGACAGCAGTAGAAAAGGGGTTCACTGAGTGCCAAACCCGTCACCTACCGGCGCTTGTTCCCGCCAGCAGGAACCCGCTGGACTCCTTCCGGGTATTGGTTACTATATCGACTGACGATATAGTCAGACCAGGAGGCGGTATGGTTGCGAAACGGCGGGGTGAGCGCGCACCGGAGGCATTTCTCCCGCTTGCCCCGGCAACATTCCAAATCCTGCTCGCGCTGACCAACGACGAGCTGCATGGCTACGCTATCATGAAAAGTGTGGTCACGCGCTCCGCGGGGTCGGTGCAACTGGGCCCCGGGACCCTCTACGGCGCCCTGAAGCGCCTGCTGGAAGCAGGCCTCGTGGAGGAAGCGGGCGAGCGCGCAGATCCGGAGCATGACGACGAACGACGCCGCTATTACCGGCTGACCTCACTGGGCGTTTCGGTGGCACGAGCCGAGGCGCGCCGTCTGGAGGCGATGGTACGTGCCGCCCGGCGGAAGAAGCTGATCGGTGAGAGGCCCGCATGAGCGCGCGACTCGAGCGCATCTACCGTCTGCTGCTCTGTGCATACCCGCCGGAGTTTCGCGCGAAGTACGGGCGAGAAATGCTGCTGGTCTTTCGCGATCAGTGCAGGGAGGGAGACGTGCGATCCGTACGCTTCTGGGCGCGCGTCTTCTGGGATGTCGCGCGTAGCGCACCCGCGTTGCGCGCCGAAGCTACTCGAACTGTCGAGGTGCATATGAAGTTCGCTGCAGTCGTGACCGTGTTGCTCGGCGCTCTTGGGATTCTGGGCGCCGTCGGGGAGTGGATCGCCGGATCCAGGCAACCGATGGGCGCTACGTATGTGCTCGCCGTCGTGTTGGGAGTCTCGGCGTTCGGGCTGCTGCTTGGCGCGGGGCTCGCGATCCTGCTGCAGCGTCGGCAGGCAGCGCGTCTGGCGCTGGTCGCGTCGCTCGTGATGATCTCTGGCGCTCGGCTTCTATTTCCCTGGATGGGCATCTTCGCCCAACTCGTCGGCTTTGGATTGCCAGTCGCGCTCCTGATCGCGCTGTACTGGCCGGGCAAGCCCGCTCGCGCTAGCGCCTAAATAAAAAGGGCCTCGGCACCGCGAGGCCCCCGGCATTGGCAGTGGCCGCCCGCTGTTAGCGCGAGCGTTGCGTCACTTCGACGTTCTGACCACCCTGCCTGCCCTGCGACTGCTTAGCACGTCCCACTTCGACTTCGATCTGGCGCGGCTTCGCTTTCTCGCTCTTGGGTAGCGTGACGGTTAGGACGCCATTGTCGTAACTCGCTTTGATGTCCTTCGAATCCACCGAAGCGGGTAGCGTGAACGCGCGCTCGAACGCGCCGTAGGTGCGCTCATAACGATGCACTCGCTCGGTGCTTTCTTCCGCTTCTTGCTGCTTCGTTCCGCGAATGGTGAGCAGATTTCCTTCCAGAGAGATCTCGAGGTTCTCGGGCTTCACTCCGGGGATCTCGGCGTTGATCCGGATGCTGTCCGCCTCTTCGAGCACGTCGACCGGCGGGACCCACGAGGCCGCCGCACTATCTCTGTACTCCCAGTCCAACCCGCCCAAGGTTTCGTTCAACACTCTTTGGATACGATCACCCAGGTACGAGACTCCCAGACGGGGTTCCCTCGAGTAACTGCGATTCATCAAGGCCACAGATTCCTCCGTGAAGGGTTGCGCTCGCAGCGAAGGCAACCTCCATGCCTCTTTTTCGGCCAGGTTTTTTGTCATTTTGACAAGACTGTTCAGCGAATCTGGCAGACGCACTGTCAGGAACGTCTTTACTGCTTCAACTGATAGAACAGCTTGTCATGGCTAATGCCGTTCCGCTCGAGAGGCGCCGCGAGTAAAACTCCCAATCCCCGAGTGACCTTGCCGGCCTCATTGGGACTGTCGCGGTCGATGCGTGTCAGGAAGGCGCCCTCAAAGCGCTCTCGCGTGCCGTCGCGATACACTTTCGTGCCGGTCAAAACCGCGCTCGCGATCTTCGCATTTGCGAGCTCGAAGGTCCGGATTCCCTGCGCAGCCTCCGATCCATATACCCGTATCCCGCCATTGTCTGCAGATTCGACGTGGAGCACATAGCCCAAGTCGGCGACCTCATACACACCAACGTAGTCCGTCGGGTTCTGCATCACGGTGGGTTCACTCCGGACGTCTTTGTACTTCTCAACCCGAATGCCATTTTTTTCTTTCACAGCGTCTTTGTGCTTGGTGAACGACGCCGCGATCTCTTGAGCCCTGGACTGGCCGCATAATTGCCCCATTGGAATCGTGAGGGCAGAGATCAGGAAAAACGAGATCGTGGCTGGTGCGCGCATCGGCTTTCTCCTCGTGTCAAAGTCTTCTTGGTTGACACCCTGGGCAGGCGACAGGTTGCGTGGTGGGACAGGTTCGTGCAACCGCTCACGGTTCGAGTGACGCCATCACCCGAAGCACAGGATGGCCGTTCACGTTCGCGAGCGGTAGGTAGACTCGGTGCGTCTCAGGATCGACCGCGACCGAATGCGCCCAGGGCGTTCGGTACCATCCGAGCTGAGCGAGCGATCCATCGCGCTCCGTGAACACCGCCACGACACCTGACTCGGCGGCCACGTACAGCCGACCGAGCGACGGATCGAAGGCGAGCACGTCAGGATTGCTCCCGACGGGGAGCACTTGCCGGAGCTCGAACGTCTTCAGATCGAGGACGCCGACGGTGGCGCTCTCCTCTCCGGCGATGAACGCCAGGCGGTGCGGCGCGTCGATGTAGACGCCGTGCGGGTGACGGACCGCGTTCGCCAACGTCACGCGACGGACGATCGTGGCGGTGGCCGGGTCGATGACCGCCAATTGGTTGGCGGTTTGGACCGCCACGATCACGCAGTGCGAGACAGAGTCGAATTGAGTGTTTCCCGCTTCCCCGTTGAGCTCGATCCGCGCCACCACGGCGTTCGTTTTCGCATCGATAACGTAGTCCCGTTCGCCCGATTCGTCGGAGACGAACACCCGTCGTTCATCCGGCGCGTAGGCGATGCCGTCGGGAAACTGTGGTCCTGATACGCGCGCGACGATGCGGAGCGTTGAATCATTCACGATGATAACCGCGTGTGTCCCTGTCGCAGAGGCATAAGCCCGATGTTCTTCGGGAACCGCCAGCACGCCGGTCACTCTGGGAAAACCGTCGAGATTGCCCATCACATGGCCGGCGCGGACGTCGAACACCACGAGCTGCCCGGCTCCCATGTGGGAAATGAAGAGTCGGCCAGCAGCGGGCTCGAGACTCTGGTAGTCAAACCGTGACGCGCTTCCGGGAAGAGGCACGTCGCGCACCAGGCTAAGGGGCGCGTTCGCCGTCGATGCAGCCGGAATGGCGGCGGTCCAGCGCGCCGCGACCGGCCCCCCACCCAGCGTGCACGAGGCCCGCGGAGCCTCAGGAGGTAAGTGGAGCGCGACCGCGATCAGTGTCAGCTTGAGCATTCGGCGGGTCGTCCAGCCCTACGGCCTCTTGGCGGGACTCGGTGTGCCGTGGGGCGCCGTGCTCAGAACACGTTCCACCTCCATCAGGCGCGGCTCGATTTCGATCGGTCTATTCGCGCGCGCCGGCGCGGGCTCCGTGTCCTGATGGTACTTCGTCACGACCCCCGGGTCCTTGAGAACATGCCCCGTGAGGATTGCCACGACGCGCTCGCCGCGTCGAATCACGCCCTCCTGAATCAGGCGTCGGGTTCCGGCCACACTCGCCGCGCTTGCCGGCTCACACCCCGTGCCGGATGCATCCACCACCGCTTTGGCTTCGAGGATCTCGTCGTCCGTGATTGTCGTGACCACGCCATCCGTGTCCCGGATCGCGCGGACGGCACGCTCGTACGATGCCGGGTTCCCGATCCGGATCGCGCTTGCCACGGTTTCGGGGCGTACCGTGTGACGCCGCTTGAACCCGTCGCGAAAGCTCAAGGCAAAGGGCGCCGCGCCTGCGGCCTGCACAGCTGCGATGCGCGGGAGGCGGGTGATCAAGCTACAGTCGCGCGCTTCGCCGAGCGCTTTCCCGAACGCGGCCGTGTTGCCGAGATTCCCGGCCGGCACGACGATCCAGTCGGGAGGATCCCAATCGAGCTGCTGCAGCAGCTCGAGCACGATGGTCTTCTGACCCTCGAGGCGAAACGGGTTGATCGAGTTGAGGAGATAGACTCCGAGCCGCTCGCTCGCCTCCCGGGCCAACGCCAGGCAGGCGTCGAAGTCGCCGCGCACCAGCAGCGTCCGAGCGCCGTAGGCCAGAATCTGGGCGACCTTGCCGATCGCGACCAGACCGCGGGGCACGAACACGAGGGCCGGGATCCGGGCGAGCGCCGCGTAGGCGCCGAGGGAGGCCGCGGTATTGCCGGTCGACGCGCACGCCACGGCGGTGGCCTTGATGCGTCGGGCCTGGGTGACTCCCACCGTCATGCCGCGATCCTTGAACGACCCGGTGGGATTGTGCCCCTCGTGTTTGAGCAGCAACTCGGCCGCGCCCGCGTAAGCCGACACCGACGGACGGCGGAGCAGCGGCGTGTTTCCTTCGGGGTACGTGACGACGTCGTCCGCCGTGGGTAGCACGAGCTCGCGGAAGCGCCAGGCACCGGAGCCTCCCCCTCCGGTGCGGGAATTGAACAGGGTGCGCAGTGCGGCACCCTTCATTCCGGGAGGTGCATGCCGCAGCTCGAGTAGCCCGCCACACTCGCACCGCAGGCGTGCATCCGTTTCGGCGAACGACTGGCCGCAGTCGGCGCACACCTGCCGGCTTCCGGGGGAGTGCTGGCTCACACGCTCGCGAGCTTCAAGACATCGTTCAGGATCCCGGCCGACGTGACCGCCGGGCCCGCGCCAGGACCGGTAATCACCAGTGGGTTCTTCTTGTAGCGCATCGTCGTGAAGATAAACTGATTGTCGGTGCCGCTGAGCGATGCGAGCGGGCTCCGCGTGTCCACAACGACGAGACCAACTTTGATCCGCCGCCGAGTGGCGATGGCACGGTAGCGAAGCACTCGACTTCGTGCGGCGGCGGCCGCGACGCGGTGCTGCCAGGGTTCGTCCCACTCCTCGAGCCGTTTCAGAAACTCGGCCAGCGGAATGCGCCGCGCTTCGTCGGGGACGAGCGACTCGACTTCGATGTCGTCGATCTCGCCCCGGAAGCCCAGCAGCCGTCCCAGAATCAAGGCTTTGCGTGCGACGTCCTTGCCCGAGAGGTCCTCGCGCGGGTCGGGTTCCGGATAACCTTTCGCGATTGCTCCACGCAGCGCAGCCGAGAACGAAGCCCCTCGTCCCAACTCCCCGAACACGTAGCCGAGCGTC
>DASZNX010000505.1:0-5813 GCA_035551075.1 Gemmatimonadales bacterium
AACGTGACGCCCTGCGCCTTCGACTGACGAATCGCCTCACCGATACGGAAATCCTGGCTGACGTTGTAGAAGATCAACTTGGTGCACCCCGTGCTGCGAACCGCGTCGGTCAGTGCATTGATGTAGCGCACCGAGCCCGGCAGATCTTCGGGGTGGTGCCATGGCTCGTTCACGAGCTCGATGAACAGAATGGCCGGCTCGTCTTTGAGCGCGATGTGCGTGTACGGGTTTACGTGATTCAGTACCTGGCGCAGGTAATTGACTTGCGCCGCGATCGCTCCCGCATCCGTGCCCATGCGAGCCTTGCCGTAGTAGCGGCCGAAACCCGGAGGGGGAGGTGACTCGCGCAGCGCGTCGGGCCAGTTCGAGCCGTAGAGTTGAATCGGGCTGAACAGCATGTAGATACCGCGCTCGCGCGCGCGCGCGACGAGGTAGTCCAAGAGATCTAAATGATCGTTCGCGATCAGGTTGCCGGCGCTGTCCGACGACTCCCAGTCGCCCCAGAACGTCAGCCGTAGCCCATCCCATCCCATGCGGGCAAAGTGCGCCATGTCCTCATCGATCATTCGTTTGCGATCGGCATGGACGTATCCGGCCGCGCGATAGTCCGACGCTGTCGGCAGCACGTAGTTCGCTCCAAAGAGCGCCACCTCTTGCTTCGTATTCCTCCATCGCATGACTCCGCTCGAGTCGACAAAGACGAGCTCGCGTTGGGCGTCGGCGCGTCGCGTGAACACGGCGAGCGTGATGCAGAACACGATTGAGAGAGGTACGGATTTTGCCCTACGCATGCGCGAGGAGAAGGAGGTCTCCAATGAAAAGCTCGCTTTTTCTCGGCACACTGCTGCCGACTGGGCTGGCACTCGCCATGACAATCGGCTGTGCGCATGCCAATACCAAATCCACCGTACGGCCGGCGCTCAAGTCGGCGACGCTTACCGCGGAGGACATCGATCGCGCGCCGGGCGTCGCGATCGAGCAGCTACTCGCCGCGCGCGTTCCCGGTCTCACGCTGACGCAGACGCGTGACGGCCAAATCGTCATGCACCTGCGCGGTCAGAACACGTTGATCGGAGAACAGCAGCCGCTGTTCGTCGTCAATGGCGTGCCGCTGGGCAACGCCGCCAATTTTTCGGCGCTCAACCGGTACGACATCGCATCGATTCTCGTGGTGCGGGACGCCGCGGGCATGGCGTTTTACGGGATCCGTGGAGCGAACGGCGTTATCATCGTCCGGACCAAGAGCCGGTTCTAACGGCCCGGGTGATATTCCCGCTGCGTGTGCCCCACGAGCTGGGAACGGTAGAAGTACACATCGCGCAGGTTGCCTGAGGCGTAGCGCTCCGCTTCATCATTGAAGTGGGGCGAGCGCGGGTCGCCGCTTTCCCCACCCGCCGTGACGGCTTTCGCGCGCACGCTGTCGCCGAATTCCACGACCGCCACAAAACTGTTCCCGCCCGAGCCGTACCACTTCTTCGTATTGGGATACGGGCGCGCGCCGAACGCGGCGAGCGAGCCCCAGCCGCTCGCGGTGAACGGCACGGGAATGCTCGGCTGCGCGTCATCGAAGTGCGGTGCGATCGAGTCGTCGAGTCGCTGGAAGCGGTTGATCGAGCCCCACGGCGTCTTCCATGTGCCGAAGTTCGCGTTGAGGGTGTCGACGGCGTCCGACAAAGCAGCGAGCAGGTCGGGGCCCTTAGCGCGTGAAGTTCCCACGTACTGCATCACCGAGATCCCCGCGGCGCGGGCCTCGCGACCAATGCGGCGGCTGAGCAAACCACCCCAGAAGACGGCCAACGAGGTCGGCACCGATTCCGCGCCCCACCGGTAATCCCACCCGCGCAATACGGAGACCGGCTCGGCGAGCTTGGCCTTGAGAGTATCAGCGGGTGCCTGATCGTACGCGGCGAGGAGCGCAGGGATCGTGCGCTCGAACCAGGGGAGATAGCTGTCGAACGCGGCGTCGCGCAGCGAGCTCATCGTCCAGTTGGATTTGCCCGCGAGCACACGCAGCGCATGATAGCCCCGCGGAGTCTCCTCAGTGCCGGTCTCCACGTAGCGTGGATAGTTCTCACGTTTGGGACTGGAGCCTGCGCCGGCCGCCGACCAGGGCCAATTGTTCGAGTTGTAGACCCAGCCGCTCGCGGGGTTCACCACATTCGGCGTTTCGTCGAACGAGAGCACGCCCTTGTAGCTCGTCGCTGGATTGCTGCCGTCGACGGGGCGAGTCCAGTCGAAGCTCGTGTCGCGGCGCGGGATGTAGTTCGAGTGGAAGTACGCGATGTTGCCGGATGCGTCGGCGAAGACCGTGTTGTTGGACGAGTTCGTGTGCAGATCCATGATCTTCCGGAACTCGGCGAGATTGTGCGCCTTGGTGCGGCTGTACGACTGAATCAGGGCGTTGATGGGGTTCCACATCAGGCTCACGCTGACGAGCCGATTTCCTTCTTTGCGGACAACGGGGCCGTGCTGCGTGTAGTAGACGGTGAATGTCTTGCTCGCGCTCCCGCTGCCGCTCCTGTATGGCACGAGAATCTTGCGAGAGCGCTGCGGCTGGTTTTCGAAAAACTCGTCGATGTTGTCCACGCCGCTCGAGGTGTGCATCCAGCCGGCAGTGGGATTGAAGCCTTGATAGATGAAGAACTGGCCCCACGTCGCCGCCCCGTAGGCATTCAGCCCCTCGTTGCTGACCATCTGCAGCTCGGAACGAAAATAGAACGAGGTGTGAGGGTTGATCCACAAGAGCGCGTGATGATTGGCCGCGAGCTTCGGCGCGATGGCGATCCCGTTCGATCCGGACGGATCAGGATCGAAATCCCCGTCCTGAGTCTTGGGTCCTGGTGTTGTAGAGTCTCCATAGAGCGCGGCAAGATCCCGCACATCGATGCGCTCGATGTCTCCACCGATGCTGCCCTCGGTGAACGACAGCGCCATCCATGGCTCGAAATGCGTGATGACGCGCGGCTTCACCTCGGGATGCTTATAGAGGAAGTAATTCAGGCCATCGGCAAAGGCATCCATCAGGCGGCGGAGCCAAACCGGGCTCGCGCGGTACTCGGCGCGCAGCGAATCGGGATCGACAAAGAGCCGCTGCCGCAGATCCTGAAACAACACGGACTCGCCTTCTGCTTCCGCCAATCGACCCAGCGAATTCAGGTAGTTGGTTTCGATGCGATTGAAATCGTCTTCGGCCTGGGCATACTCGATGCCGAAGACGGCATCGGCGTCCGTCTTTCCGTAGACGTGGGCGATGCCCCAATCGTCACGGATGATCGTGACGTTCTTAGCCTGGCGCTCCCAGCGGTCGACGTCCGAATTGCTCTGCGCCCGGAGCGGCAGCGTGATGGAAGCGAAGAGCGCGGCGCTACTGACGAGTTGCAGTGTCGATCGCAATGGCGGATCTCGGTGTGAGGTTCAAGTGCACGGAGCTGGTCGAGTCCAGCACCACCGTCGCTCCGGTCAGCAAATCAAGGTACGTGCCGGAAGCCATGCCCGTGGAAATCGTGGTATCGACGGTCGACGCACCATCATTGATCGCCACGAATCCCTTATCGCCGCGGGTGAACGCGATGGCGTCAGCGCCGTCGTCCCACCAGTGATTGATGTCGGTACCCGCCACGAGATGGCGGAAGCCGACCATGTTCCTGATGTAGGGATCGCGGTGCTCGCAGACCCACTGGCCGTCGGGAACGGTTGCCCAGCTCGCCGGACATGTGACGGCGGTCGTCCAGCCATCCGCGTCGGAGGGCGGACCCATCGAGTTCTCGGCCGGGCAATTGAACGCATAGCTCGACAAAATCGACGGATACCCGTACGGCTGCGCGAGCATCCAGACGTTCGCGAGCCGAAATACATTCCCGTCGCGATAACTGATGCCGCAGTTGTGCTGCGTATCGTGGTTTTGCAGAAACACGACTGCTTTGTCGGACGGCATCAATCCCCACGCGGCTTCGGAGAATTGATTGCCCGGCGGGCCGTTCGGGTTGAGCTGCGAGATGTGCTCGCCGTAGAGCTTGCGGAATTTGTTGCCCACGCCGGTGAACGTGAACTCCGTGATGTCGGCGGCGCCGCCCGAGCTGTAGCCTTCGCCGAAGTAGTCGTGGGGCGAGAGCGCCTCGCCCGCGCCGCCCGAGACCTCGAGGTAGACGTAGGGAAGCGGCCGTCCGCCGGCTGTCAGCGTGGAGTTCAGCCGATTCAGAATGTCATCGAGCTCGACTTGCTGGATGTGTTTCGCCGCGTCGATGCGAAAACCGGCGACGCCGCCCCCGCCCCCGCCCCCCTGGGCGAGCCCGATCAGGTAGTCGGCGATCTTCTCGCGCACCGAGGCCAGGCCGGTATTCAAGTCGGGGAGCGACAGTAGCTCGCAGTCCTGCACATTAGCGGCGTCCTGGTAGTCGGTCACCACGCAGGGCGAGTGAAAATCGGTCTCGGTATACAGGCCGGGGTAGTTGTACTTCGTGTACGCGGTCCCGTTGCTCCCCACACCGGGACTCGGATAATTCGTCATGTGGTTGATCACGGCATCGACGATGATCCCGACACCCGCCGCATTGCACCGCGCCACCATATCCGCGAACTCGGCGCCGGTCCCGGAACGGCTGCGCTGCAGGCTGTAGCTCACCGGCTGGTAGCGCTCGCTCCAGTCGTGCGTCGGAACGATGCTGTGCTCCTGGGGCGGCGAGATCTGCACCGCCTTGAAGCCGGCGGGGCCGAGGACGTTTTCGCACTCGCTGGCGATATCGGTCCATTTCCATTCGAACAGATGGACCATGACATCGCCCGCGGCCATATGACCGGTAGGCCGGTATGTCGGAGAGAGCGTCGGACGGGGCGGTGGCGGCGGTCCGGGCGATACCGAAGAGAGCCCTTTGTCGCTGCAGCCCCCTGCGACCGTCAGCCCGAAAAACACGAGCCCCGCCGTGAGAGAAAGTCGCGACACGGCGGGGCTCGGCAACAACGGTTGCACCGCTCTTAGTAACCCGGGTTCTGCGTCAGGTTCGGGTTGGCGATCAGCTCGTTACCGGGAAGCGGATAGAGATCCCGCCCCGTCGGGAGAGCCTGCCCGCCCTTCACGCCACCTTTCCACGCCCAAAGATACGTGCCGTTCGAGAACAGACCGAACCGCACGAGGTCGGTGCGGCGGGTGGCCTCGAACATCAGCTCGCGGCCACGCTCTGCCAGGACCGTGTCTACCGGCGGCAAGGCCGCAAAATCTGCAGACGTGTTCCCGTATGCCCGCTCGCGGATGAGGTTGAGGTACGTCAGCGCATTTGCCCCACCGCCGCCCCGGATGCTCGCTTCCGCGTAGATCAGATACGCGTCGGCAAGGCGGAAGATCGGGAAATCGGTATCGACCATGGTCGTCTGCGTGGCGCTCCCACCCGTCGACGTTTTGTTGGTGAATTTCGGGGCGGCGATGCCATTAGAGTACTGACCGATTGTGTCGACGTTCACCTGTTGGCCCGATGTCCAGAAGAACGCACTGCGTCCATCGCCCGGAGCAAACAGGTTGTATAGCTGTTGCTTCATCCGATAGCCACCCCAGCAGTAATCGATCCCGTAATTCCCAGCGGTCATGCTGCCACCACAGCCCGCATGAATCAGGAACGTCATCCCACCCCACGTCTGTGTGTTGCCGCCATCCTGAGCAGCAACGAAGATCAGCTCGTGCGACGTGTTGTTATCCGCAGAGAAGTTCTTTCGGAAGTTTGTCTCCAGCGTGTAACCGGCCGAGATCACCGCTTGCGCTTCGTTAACCGCGCCAGTGTAATTGGGAGTCCCGGTATACACACCAGCGTTCAAGTACAGCTTCG
>DASZNX010000506.1:0-2077 GCA_035551075.1 Gemmatimonadales bacterium
AGCGGGGTGGGGCACGCGCAGCCCGTACCGTGCTCGCACTCGCTCGGGCGCAGGACGCCATGTCGCTGTGGCACCTGCTGCAGCGCGTCGATCCGACGCTTCGCGCGACGGTGTACGATCGCCTCGCGGCGCTGCTGCCTCCTCCACCGGAAGTGACCCGCGCCCGGGCAATCGCGCTCGATTCGCGCGCACTCGACGCCTACTGGACCAAGATTCATCGCATTCACTTCCGCGCCATGATCTTGAAAGGCCTCAAGAATATCGATCCGCGCACCGGAACGACCCTGCGGCACGAGTAGCAGCTAAATAATTTTTCCGATGGGCAGCTTCCGAATTCGCTTGCCCGTCGCCGCGAAGATGGCATTGCACACCGCGGGAGCCGTTGGCGGGACCGACGGCTCCCCGATTCCTCCCAGCGCGTCGGTGCTCGGCACGATATAGACCTCGACGACGGGCATCTCGGAAATGCGGAGCACCTGGTAATCGTTGAAGTTGCTCTGCTGGACCCGGCCTTTGTCGATCGTGATCTCACCATACAGCGCCGCCGACAATCCGAACGCCACGCCGCCCTGCATCTGGGCCTCGATCGTGTCCGGATTCACGACCGCACCGCAGTCGACGGCGCAGACAACACGATGCACGCGCACGGTCCCATCGGGAAGCACGGAGACCTCGGCGACCTCGGCGCATGTCGTCGGCTCCCACTCGGCGATCGCGATCCCGCGGGCTCGGCCCGCCGGTAGTGGGGACCCCCAGCCGGCCTTCGTCGCCGCCAGCTCGAGCGTTCGGAGATGCCGCGGCTTTGTCTGCAGGAAGTCGCGTCGGAATTCATAGGGATCGCGTCCGGCCGCGAGTGCCAGCTCGTCCATGAAGGACTCGACGACGAATGCGTTCTGTGACGCGCCCACGGAGCGCCAGAAGCCGAGGGGCACGGGAAGATCCGCGGCAACCTGATCGACGAAAACGTTGGGAAATGCGTACGGCAGGTTCGCGGCGCCGTCGATCAGCGTGCGATCGATACCGTTCTGGAGCGCTCCGAATTTGAGGAGAATTGGCGGAGCAACGATGTGGTGCGTCCAGGCGACCGGCTTGTTTTGCGCATCGAGCCCCGCGGTCAGCGCATTGTACGTCGCCGGCCGATAAAAGCCGTGTTTGGTGTCGTCCTCGCGCGACCAGATCACTTTGACCGGCGCATTCACGGCCTTCGCGATCGAGACGGCCTCGGCCACAAAATCCGACTCGAGCCGCCGGCCGAAGCCGCCGCCCAGCAGTGTCGTGTGAATTCGGACCTTATCGACGGGCACTCCGGCGGCTTCCGCGGCGACCTGTTGCGCACGCGTCTGGTTTTGCGTTGGAGCCCAGACTTCGCAGCTATCGGCGCGGACCAGTGCCGTGCAGTTCATCGGCTCCATCGTCGCGTGATGGAGAAACGGCACTTCGTAGAAGGCCTCGATCTTCTTGGCTGCGGCGGCGA
The DNA here is from genome assembly GCA_035551075.1 of Gemmatimonadales bacterium. Taxonomy (GTDB): domain Bacteria; phylum Gemmatimonadota; class Gemmatimonadetes; order Gemmatimonadales; family GWC2-71-9; genus 20CM-2-65-7. The sequence continues at coordinate 1,475 of DASZNX010000506.1, forward strand.
GGGCGGCGGTCGCATCGCCATCCTTCCGCGCCTGCACGCCCGGCTGTGCGGCGAGCACCGCGAGTCGGGCCGGAATGTCGCTGAGCGTCGCGTTCGGGCCTTCGTCCCAGGTGATCTGCAGCGCCTTCCGTCCCTGCACAGCCTGCCAATACGTATCTGCCACCACCGCCACGCCGCTTTCCATTCCAACGCCCCAGGCTCCGCCGGTGCCGGTCCACGGTGTGCCTTCGAGCTGGACGACGTGCCGTACGCCCGGCAACGCCTTGGCCTTCGCGGCGTCAAAGGTCTTCACTTTGCCGCCGAAGACCGGAGCGCGCTCGACACTGGCGATGAGCATCCCCGGCAAGCGCATGTCGATTCCGAATTGTGCGCTGCCGTTGGTCTTGCTCGGCGTGTCGAGGCGGTGCGTGCGCTTGCCGAGTAGACGAAACTCTTTCGGATCTTTGAGTGGCGGGTTCTCGGGAATCGGCAGGGACGCCGCTTTTTGAGCGAGCTCGCCGTACGTTGCGCGATGCGTGGCGTGCGTCACCGTGCCGGCTTGGGTGCTGCACGCGGAGGGGTCTACGCCCCACTTTTGCGCCGCGGCTCCGACCAACATCGCGC
>DASZNX010000507.1:0-1980 GCA_035551075.1 Gemmatimonadales bacterium
CCTGCTGATCGCCGCGATGCGAGCGGTCGCGCGAGGGATCCGATCGGCGGCGCAGCGATCGGCGGTAAGGCGGTCAGGCGCAGCTCTCCCGGCCCCCGCGTCACCTGCAGCGGAGTCGGAAATACCGGCGGCAGATCGTTCACTGCGATGTCACGGGCGAGCGAATCGCGCGCGTACTGGATGTCGGGCGTTACGACACCCATTGTCCGCTCGAATGGCGCAGCGACATAGTCGTTCAACGGCACGCCCACATCCTTTGCGCTATCGAACACGATGTACGGCCCGGCCGGCGCGAAGCTGCGATTGAGCAGCACGTCGGTCAGGTACGGAATCTTGACGGACGCGCCCGGCGCGAGTCCGGTGAACGTGGGTCCTGGCACGAGCCGGTGCAGATCGGCCATGACATCCTGGAACAGCAATGCGGCGCTGCTGTCGAGCAGCGCTGAGTGGAGCGCGTTGAAGTAGATCGCCCAACCGGTCTTGGGAAGCGGCTTGGTATCCCGATTGGTGAGCGTGAACTGCGCCCAGGATCCGGCCGCGTTCGGCCCGGTGGTGTCGCGTAGTAGCTCCCAGCGGAGCTGCAGGGACGTTTGGGCAGCAGCGGAGTTGGTGCAGAGAAGGATGGCCAGCACGAGAAAGAGGGGGGTGCGCATGGCCACAGATTTAGCGCCCTTGAACAAACTCCAGCAAGCTGCTAAACCATCCCCCCATCTCCTTTCCAATTCGAGGTTGTGCAATGCCTTCGTTGGGACGTCCCCTGATCGTGTTCGGCGCGGGGCTACTGCTTGCCGCGGCTCCCCGATCCGCCGGTTCCCCGAGTGACGAGTTGCGCGGCTACACCACCGAATCCGCCAAAGCTGAGCGGGATTGGGAGACAAAGTTCCGGGCAATTCCCGCTCCCGATTCGGTGCGCTCCTATATGCGCAGACTCTCGGCGCGGCCCCATCATGTCGGTTCGCCGTACGATCAGGACAATGCCGAGTGGATTCTCGGGAAGTTCAAGAGCTTCGGGCTCGACGCGCACATCGAGACGTTCGACGTCCTCTTTCCGACGCCGCTCGAGCGCGTCGTCGAGCTCGTGGCGCCGACGAAATTCGTGGCGAAACTGCAGGAGCCGCCCGTTCCCGGTGATCCGACGTCGGCGCAGCAAAAGGAGCAGCTGCCCACCTACAACGCGTACTCGATCGACGGCGATGTCACCGCGCCGCTGGTGTACGTGAACTACGGCGTGCCGGCCGATTACGACCGGCTCGAGCGTATGGGAGTCTCGGTAAAGGGCGCGATCGTGATCGCGCGCTACTTCGGGTCGTGGCGCGGCATCAAACCCAAGGTCGCGGCCGAGCATGGGGCGATTGGCTGTCTTATCTACTCGGATCCCAAGGACGACGGCTTCACGCAGGGCGACACCTATCCGGACGGGCCGTGGCGCCCGCGCGACGGTGTACAGCGCGGCAGCGTGATGGAGATGGAGGTCTATCCGGGCGATCCGCTGACGCCGGGAGTGGGCGCGACGAAAGACGCCAAGCGCCTACCGATCGCTGAGGCAAAGACGCTGACCAAGATCCCCGTGTTGCCGATTTCGTACGGCGACGCGCAGCCGCTACTTGCGGCGATCGGAGGCCGCGTGGCGCCGGAAGAATGGCGCGGCGGCCTCGGCATCACCTACCACGTCGGCCCTGGTCCGGCGCGCGTGCACCTGCGCGTCAAGTTCGACTGGAGCCTGAAGCCGCTGCGCGATGTGATCGCGCGCATTCCGGGCAGCGCGGCACCGGACGAATGGATCGTGCGCGGCAATCATCACGATGCCTGGGTCAACGGGGCCGAGGATCCGCTCTCCGGCCAGTCGCCGCTGCTCGAGGAGGCGCGCGCGTTTGGCGAGCTGTTGAAACAGGGCTGGAAGCCGCGCCGCACGATCATCTACGCGGCCTGGGACGGTGAGGAGCCGGCATTGTTGGGCTCGACCGAGTGGGTCGAAGCGCA
>DASZNX010000508.1:0-2423 GCA_035551075.1 Gemmatimonadales bacterium
ACCTCACTCTGGCGCAGCTCCCGCACTCCGACATCGTCGTGTTATTGCAGGCGCTGGCGGCGCAATACCGGGAGCTCGGCGCGCGCGCCGAAGTCCGCCACGTCCTGGTGTTCGAGAACAAGGGCGAGGTCGTGGGGGTAAGCAACCCGCACCCGCACTGCCAGATCTACGCAACGAATTTCGTATTCAAGACGATCGAGCTCGAGGCGGAAGCCCAACGCGAGCGACCGGTGTTCCGCGAAATCATTCAGGCGGAGGAATACGATGGCAGGCGGCTGCTGGTACGGCGAGATCAGGCCCTATCGTTCATCCCATATTTTGCCCGCTATCCCTACGAGACGTTTATCGCGCCACGGGAGACTCACGCCAGTCTTGCGCACCTCTCGCCCACCGAGCTCGACGACTTTGCGGCTGTCTTGCGCGAGACACTGATCCGCCTAGACAACCTGTGGCAGATGTCCTTCCCATATGTCATGGTTCTGCATCAGGCGCCGCCGCGCGGCGATTACGCCGGCTTTCACTTTCACATCGAAATTCATCCGCCACTTCGCAAGCCTACCCTCTTGAAATACCTCGCCGGTCCCGAGATCGGCGGTGGGAATTTTCTGAACGACACTGCCCCTGAGGAGAAAGCCGCGGAGCTCCAGGCGGTGTCGAGCGTCCATTACACCGAGCGTGGCTAACGTGACCGGCGCTGAAAGCCTGCTCGGACCGATTCTATCAGTCCACAATTCCATCCGCGATGAGGTGGTCAGTGCGTGCGCCCGGCAAACCGCCGAGCAGCTCGCGGCCACCGCGGGCGACGACGGCGACACGATCTACGCAGTAGACCGGGTGGGTGAGGACGCGCTCGTGCGCGGGCTCGCACAGCTGTCGCGCCGGGAGCCGTTGTGCCTCGTCGCCGAAGGCCTTCCGGGCGGTTCGCTCGTCCTGCCGCGTGGTGCGAGTGAAGGTGACTGCCGCTGGCGGCTGCTGGTCGATCCGCTCGACGGTACGCGCGGCTTGATGTACCAGAAGCGCAGCGCCTGGGTGCTCACCGGTATCGCGCCGAATCGCGGCGTAGAGACGCGGCTGTCGGACATCGTGCTCGCAGTTCAAACCGAGATCCCGCTCCTCAAACAGCATCTCGCCGATCAGCTCTGGGCGATTCGCGGCAAGGGCGTGGAGGCACGGCGCTACAATCGGCTGTCGGATCGGGCGGAGCCGATCACGGTACGGCCATCGCGCGCCGCCACGCTCGACCACGGCTTCGCAACCGTCGTGCGATTCTTTCCCGGTGTGCGCGAACCGCTCGCGGCGCTCGACGATGAAATCGTCAGACAGCTGATCGACCACGTCCCAAAACGAGCTGTGACTTTCGAAGATCAGTATGCGTCTACCGGCGGCCAGCTCTACGAGTTGATGGCGGGTCACGACCGATTCGTCGCCGACTTGCGTCCATTGGTTGGACCGGGCGGGCTGTGCTGCCATCCGTATGACGTGTGCACCGAGCTCATCGCTCGCGAAGCCGGCGTCATCGTCACGAATTCCGCCGGGGAGGCTCTCGACGCCCCGTTCGACGTGACCACGGACGTGGCCTGGGTGGGATACGCCAACGAGCGGCTCCGCTCGCTGATCGAGCCCGTCTTGCAAGGAGCGCTCCGCCGCCGCGACTGGTTGCTATGATCCCGCTGCGGCGCCTTGCTTCGCTCGGCAACGACCGCGTCTGGTTTGAGCCTGCCCTCGATCTGCTCCGCGCGCTGCCGCGGCAACCGGATCCCCGTCTGCGCACATACTTCCAGCCTCAGCAACCCATCTATATCGCGCGCGCGCCCGGACGGCTCGACGTCATGGGCGGCATCGCCGACTACAGCGGCGCGCGGGTGCTCGAGCTGCCGCTCGCGTGCGCGACATACGCGCTCGTGCAACGGCAGGATCAACCGCGCTGCGAAATCTGGAGCCGGCGCGGCGAGCGTTGGGATCACTTCGGCATCGATCTGCCCCTTGCGGCGCCAGCCGAGCTCGCTGTCCGGTTTCGCGCGCAAGAACAAGCAGATCGATGGGCAGGCTACGTCGTCGGCGTCGTGCAGGCGCTGTTCGAGGGACGCCCGACGGCGAACGGCTTGCGTATACTCATCGATTCGACCGTGCCGGAGGGCCGCGGCGTCGCGTCATCGGCCGCTTTGGAAGTCGCGGTCGCGACCGCGGTCGCCGCGACGTGCGACATCGCGATCGGCGCGCCGGAGCTGGCGGCGCTCTGCCAGCGCGTCGAAAACCACGTGGTCGGCGCGCCATGCGGGATCATGGACCAAATGACGAGCGCCTGCGGCCGACAAGACCAACTCCTCCAATTGCATTGCCAGCCCGGCACGATCGAGGGTTACGTCAATGTGCCATCCGGCTATCGCTTCTACGGCATCGATTCCGGCATCAGCCACGCGGTA
>DASZNX010000509.1:0-10571 GCA_035551075.1 Gemmatimonadales bacterium
CCGAGGCGCGGAATTTCCCCGAGTTGGCTCGCTTCTATTATGAGGAAGTAGTCACGCGTGGCCACCGGCTCATGGCCGGAGTCATCGAGCGGGGTATCAAAGCCGGCGAATTTCGCCCCGTGAACGTAATGGTCGCGGCGAAACTCGCCATGTCGCCCCTGATGCACGCCGTCATCGCGCGGAAGGCGTTCGCTGCCTGCATGCCCGAGGGCTTCGACGTCGCCAAGTACCTCGACACCCACATCGATCTCTACCTCCATGGTATCTCGGCTACTTCCAGCACTGCTGATCGCGTTTAGCGCGGGCGCGCTGTCGGCGCAGGCACCGGCGCCCGTTCGGCTCTCGTTCGCGGATGCCATCCGGCAGGCGACCGGCTCGACCCACGCGCCGCCACCCGCCGTCGAGATTGCGGGCTTTCGCACGGACGAATCGCGCGCGCGGGTGACACAGGCGCGATCGGGTTTGCTACCGAGCATCACGCTGACCGGCTCGTGGGCCAATCGGACGCTCAATCCCAAGGCGCTGGGATTTTCCTTCCCTGGCGTGCCGAATCTGATCGGTCCGTTCGATGTGGTGGACGCCCGAGCGCAGGTCCAGCAGACGCTGTTCGACTTCTCGAACTTGAAGCGCGTCAGCGCGGCCAAGAGTCAGGTCACGGCATCGGAGGCGGAAGGTTCGGCAACGAGCGAGACGAGCGCGCGGACGGTGGCCCTTGCATACGCCAGTGCGACGCGGGCGAACGCCGTCGTGACCGCGCGCCAGGCCGATTCCGCTCTTGCGGCTGAGCTCGTGAAGCTGGCAGTGGCGCAACAGCAGGCCGGCGTGAGCGCGTCGATCGACGTGACCCGCGCCAAGACGCAGCTCGCGGAATCGGCGGGCCGCTTGATCCTCGCGACCAGCCAGCTCGCGCGAAGCAAGATCGAACTCGCGCGCACGCTGGGAATCGACCCTGCGACGCCGATCGAGCTCACGGATACGCTTAGCGCGGAGCTGGGCGCCGCGGAGGTGCCGGCGGACCGGAACGCGGCGGTCGCGAAAGCGATGGCGGTGCGACCCGATCTCGCCGCTGAAGTGGCCCGCGGCGCCGCCGCCCGCACGGCCGCGTCGGCGATTTCGGCCGAGCGCTTGCCGCGCATCGGCGTGGCGGCCGACTACGGACTCAGCGGGAATCAATTCCCTGATGCGATCTCGACGCGCGAGCTGAGCGTGCAGGTGTCGCTGCCCGTGCTGGATGGCTGGCGTCGCGAGGGCCGGTACGCCGAGCAAAAGGCAGTGGCGGGTGAGTCGGACGTGCGGGCGAAGGATCTGCGCCAGCAGGTCGCGGCGGACGTCGACCGCGCGCTGCTCGATCTGCGATCGGCTGAGGCGCAGCAGATGATTACGCGGCAGCGGCTGCAGCTCGCAACGGAGGAAGTATCCCAGGCCCGGCAGCGGTTTCAAGCGGGCGTGGCGGGCAACATCGAAGTGATCAATGCGCAAGAGGATTTGGTCCTCGCGCGTGAAGCAGATATTGATGCGCGTTTCGCGTCGTTGACGGCGAAGATCTCGTTAGCGAGCTCGGTCGGCGCCGCAAGAACCTTGCATTAACCAAGGAAGCCACGATGGCAACCACCATGGAACCAGCTGAAACTCGCACACGGCCCGCTCCTTCGAATCCGAGTGCTCCAGCAGCGCCCCCCGCGGCCCCCGCGCAGCCGGTCAAGAAGCGTTCGCGCCGCACGGTGTTCATGATCATGGGCGTCGTGCTGCTCGGACTGCTGGCGATCGGCGTGCGCAGATGGTGGTTTGGGCGCTCGCACGTCTCGACCGACAACGCGCAGGTGGACGGTCACATCGTGCCGATCCTGCCGAAGGTCGGCGGCTACGTCGCCGAAGTCAGGGTCGAGGAAAACCACACCGTCAAAGCGGGCGATACGCTTGTCGTGCTGGATGATCGCGACCTGCGCGCACGCCTCGCCCAGACGGAAGCCGATCTCGCTGCGTTGCTCGCGACGGTAAGCTCGCGCACGCGGGTCGGGCAGGCCGAAGCAGCGGTCGCGCAGGCCCAGGCGAACGCCTTGAAGGCCAAGGCCGATCTCGCGCGCGTGGAGCCGCTCGCGGTGCAGAGCATCGTGAGCCAGCAGCAGCTCGACGCGGCACGGGCCGCGGCCACCGCTGCAGACGCGCAGCTCGCGGCAGCGCAGGCGGCGTTGGTGGGTGCCGATGCACGCGTCGCGGCTGCGCGCGCGGCACGCGATCAGGCGGCATTGCAGCTCTCCTACACGCGCGTCGTTGCGCCGTCGAGCGGCGTCGTCTCCAAGAAGACCGTCGAGCTTGGGGAGCTCGTGCAGGCGGGTCAGCCGCTGATGACCGTGGTGCCACTCGAGGATGTGTGGGTGACGGCGAACCTCAAAGAGACCGAGACGGAAGACGTGACGCCCGGCGACTCGGCCGACATCACGGTGGATGCCTACAAAGGCAAGCACTTCCACGGTCATGTGGAGAGCGTGTCGCCGGCCACCGGCGCGAAGTTCTCGCTGCTCCCGCCGGACAATGCGACGGGCAATTTCACCAAGGTGGTGCAACGGATTCCCGTGCGGGTCAGGATCGACGGAGCAATCGATGCCGCCCATCCGCTCCGTCCCGGGATGAGCGCCGTCGTGACCATCAAGACGAAGTAGTGACATGACCGCGGCCGCAGTTCCGTTCGGCGCGCCAATCGCGGAAGATCGGTACAAGTACAAGTACCTCATCGCGATCACGGTGTCGCTCGCGTCGGTGCTGGAGCTGCTCGACACCAGCATCGTGAACGTGGCGATCCCGCACATGATGGGGAATTTGGGCGCGACGCTCGACGAGATCGCCTGGGTATCGACCGGCTATATCGTCGCCAACGTGATCGTCCTGCCGATTACCGGGTGGCTCTCCGCCTTTTTCGGCCGGCGCCGCTACTTCGCGGGATCGATCGCGCTGTTTACCATCGCCTCGTTCATGTGCGGCAACGCGCATTCGCTCGGCGCCCTCGTTTTCTGGCGCATCGTGCAGGGGCTTGGCGGCGGTGCGTTGCTCTCTACGTCGCAAGCGATTCTGTACGAGGAATTCCCGCGCGAAGAATACGGGACCGCGATGGCCATCTTTGGTGTGGGCGTGATGGTAGGGCCGACGCTCGGTCCCACCGTGGGCGGCTGGATCACCGATACCTACGGATGGCCGTGGATCTTCTACATCAATATCCCCTTCGGAATGCTCGCGCTCGCGCTGACGCTGTCGTTCATCAACGATTCGCGTCACCAGCAGCGCGCCGACCGTGTCGACTGGCTCGGCCTCGGCCTCCTCGCGGTTGGCATCGGCGCGCTGCAGACGATGCTCGAGCGCGGTGAGCGGCTCGACTGGTTTTCGTCGGGTCAGGTGCGGTTGCTCGCCATCACGAGCGCCGTCGCGTTGATCTCGTTCATTTGGCACGAGCTGACGACGGACCATCCAGTGGTCGATCTGCGCATTCTCAAGAGCAGACAGCTCGCGGTCGGGGTCGTATATGGACTCGTGCTCGGCGTGTGCCTCTACGCCACCGTGTTCGTTCTGCCGGTCTACCTGCAAAACATCCGCAATTTCACGGCGAACCAAACGGGTCTCGTCATTTTACCGGGCGCGCTCGCCAGCGCCTTCACGATGGCGTTCATGGGGCGGCTCCAGGGCAAGTTCGACGCGCGCCTGTCCATCGCCGCCGGTGTCGGAATCTTTGCGCTCGCGATGTGGAAACACGCGCACTTCACGACCGAAAGCGGCTTCCATGATTTCTTCTGGCCGCTGATTTTCCGCGGCGTGGGACTGGGCCTGATCTTTGTGCCGCTCACGAATCTGGCGCTCGCGGATCTGCCGATGTCCAAGATTCCCAACGGCACCGGCCTGTTCAACCTGATGCGCCAGCTGGGCGGTAGCGTCGGGATCGCGATGTCGGCCACATTGCTGCAGCGCTTCACCGCCATCCATCGCGCCGACCTCGCTGCGAATGTGACGCCATATGCGGAGGCGACGCGCGAGCGGATTGCATCGATCACCCAGGCGCTGGTCGCGCGCGGTGACGTGCCCGCGATCGCCCAAACCAAAGCGATCGGGTTCCTCAACGGAATCGTCACGCGCGAGGCGATGATGCTCTCGTTCGAGCAACTGTTCCTGCTGTTCGGAATGGCGTTCGTGCTGTCGCTCCCACTCTTGCTCCTGATGCATAAGAGCAAGGCCATGCCGGGCGCAGGCGCGGCGGCGCATTGACCAGAGCGCAAATGCTCGTGCGATTGGGCATCGTCGGCGGTTTGTGGACGCTGCTGAACCTGTATGTCGGTGCGCACCTGCTCGGCCCGGCGCCCGTCGCCGGCTGGCTGCGCATGCTCGCGTGGGCGGGGGTCATAGTAGTCGCCTGGTTGCCGCTGATGGCCATGTTCACGGGCCGCCGGCAACGCTCCATCCGAAGCCTCGACTGGATCGCGTACACGGCGATGGGCCTGTCTTCACTCCTCATCGTCGCATTCTTCGTCATCGATATCCTTCGCTTGCATGCCACCGCGCCGCTCGTTCTGACGGTGCTGATTGGCGCCGCACTCCTCACGCTGGTGGGTATCGTGCTCGCGCGGCGGCCACGCGTCGTGCGCGTCACGGTCCCGATCGTCGATCTTCCCAGCGATCTCGTCGGGTTCCGCATCCTGCAACTCAGTGATCTCCACATCGGACCCACGATCCGGCGTCCGTTCGTCGAGGCCGTCGTGGACCGGGCCAACGCGCTGCGCCCCGACCTCGTTGCCGTGACCGGTGATGTCGCGGATGGTCTGGTGCCCGAGCTGAGGGACCATGTCGCGCCGCTGGGCCGGCTCCGGGCGCCGCACGGGACATACTTCGTGACGGGGAATCATGAGTACTACTGGGATGTGCGCGGCTGGACAAAGGAGCTCGAGCGCCTGGGCCTGAAAGTGCTCTCGAACGAGCATCACGTCGTCGAACGGGGAGCGGGGCGGATGGTTGTCGCGGGAGTGACCGATCTGTCCGCTGAATCAGATCCCGCTGCGGCGGTCGCCGGCGCGCCGCCGAGCGATGTGCGCGTGTTGCTCGCGCACCAACCGCGCAGCGCCTACGCGGCGCAGGCTGCCGGTTACGACCTGCAGCTCTCGGGTCATACGCACGGCGGTCAATACTTCCCGTTCAACATCCTCGTGCGACTCTTTCAGCCGTTTGTCGCTGGACTGCACCGGCTCGAATCGATGTGGTTGTATGTGAGTCGCGGGACTGGATACTGGGGACCGCCACTGCGGCTCTGCGCTCCGGCAGAGATTACGCTGCTCGAGCTTCAGCCATCGCCACGGTGACCAATAGGGCGCGCACGATGCCGAGCGCGCCCTTGTCGTTTTCGTACCACTCGGTCGGCAAGTGCGCGTCGCCGGCCCGGCCACCCGCGCCCAGGGCAACGGCGGGGACGCCGAGGGCAATCGGGACGTTGGCGTCGGTCGAGGCGCAGGCGAGCTGATGGTCGTGACCCAGGGCACGCGTCGCGGCCACCGCGGTCTGAACGAGCGGGTGGGTCCGGGGCGTGAGTCCCGAAGGCCGATCGCCTACACGATCGACCGCGAGTGTCAGCGGCGCGGTTCCCGCCATGCGGCGGCGGTTCTCTTCCTGTAGAGCGCGCGCGAAGACTGCTCGCACTTCCACGTCGAGACGCTCCAGCTCGCGCGGGTCCTCACTCCGGAGATCGAGGTCGAACCAGGCCGTCTGTGGGATGGAATTGAGACTGGTGCCTCCGCCGATGCGCACGACCGCGTGCGTCGTGCGTGGTGCATCGTGCGTCGGAATGCTTCCCATGAGATCGATGGCTTTGCCCACGGCGTTCGCCGGATTTGCCACCCCATGTGCCGCCCAAGAGTGACCGCCGGGGCCGCGATACGTGATTCGATAGCGGCGGGCGCCGAGCGCGCGGTGCACGATGCGTTCGATACCGGCGCCGTCGAGCGCGATGAACGCCGACGGGCGGACGGGCAGACGGGCTGAACGGGCTGGGGGGCTGAGCAAGTAGCGCACGCCGCGTAGATCACCGGAACCTTCTTCGCCGACCGTCGCGGCGAACAGCACCGACCGCTGGGTCTCGATCCCGCCCCGGACCAGGGCTTCGCTCAGCGTGACGAGCGCGGCGAGCCCGCGCGCATTGTCGGAGATGCCCGGTCCCTCGAGACGGGCGCCGTTGCGCGACACCGACACGTCAAGCTCGGGGCCGAACACGGTGTCGAGGTGTGCGCTTACGATGACGCACTCCGCCTTCGTTTTCCCGGCCCATGCCTGCACGTTCCCGACCTCATCGATCGACACATCGCTCAGGCCGGCAGCGGCGAACAGCGCGGCGACTTTGGCTCCGCGCGCCGCCTCGGCGCCGGTCGGCGCCGGGATCGCCGACAGCTCGGCTTGACGCGCGAGCGTCAGCTCGTCGGATCGCTCGATATGAGCGCGAGCCGCGCGGATCCGATCGTGGGCGAGCAGCGCATCGATCACGATGCCAAAGTATGATCTTTAGAGCGGATAACGCAATTTCACTTGACCTGAGCCATGGACAGGGGCGACACTAAGCGGATGAACGAGCGCGAGCTCATCTACGATTGGAACAGCGCCGCCGGCAATGGTGCGTTCGACTGGGCACGGGCGCGGGTCGATCTCAACGACGAGACTCTGCGGGACGGCTTGCAGTCGCCCTCCGTCACCGATCCGTCGCTTGCCGTGAAGAAGCGGTTGCTCCACCTGATGGCGGATCTTGGTATCGTCGCTGCGGATATTGGGTTACCGGGTGCGGGGCCGCGCGTGGTAGATCAGGTGCGCGCGCTGGCGAAGGAGATCCGCGATCATCGGCTGCCGATCGCCCCGAATTGCGCCGCGCGGACCGTGGTGGCAGACGTCGAACCCATCGTCCGCGTCTCCGATGAAGTCGGCATCAAGATCGAGGCGGCGACGTTCATCGGATCGTCTCCGATTCGGCAGTACGCGGAGGATTGGACGCTCGATCGGATACTCAAGGCGAGCGAAGAAGCCGTCTCGTATGCGGTGAAGCATGGCCTACCGGTCATGTACGTCACCGAGGACACGACGCGCGCGCGCCCCGAGACAATCAAAGCGCTCTATGGCGCGGCCATCGATTGTGGCGCGGAGCGGATTTGCCTGGCGGATACGGTCGGCCACGCGACACCCGACGGCGTGAAGGCGCTGGTCGGGTATGTCAAAAATGAAATCGTCCAAAAGAACAATGTAAAAATCGACTGGCATGGCCATCGTGATCGGGGCATGGGGCTGATCAACTGTCTCGCCGCCATTGAAGCCGGCGTGGATCGTGTGCATGCGACCGCACTCGGGGTCGGAGAGCGTGTCGGCAACGCGGAAATGGATCTGTTGATCGTCAATCTCAAGCTGCTCGGGACGCATCGCCACGATATTCGCAAGCTGCCCGAGTACTGCCAGATCGTCGCGGAGGCGGTCGGCGTTCCGATTCCGGTGAACTATCCCGTCGTTGGAACGGACGCGTTCCGCACCGGGACCGGCGTGCATGCCGCGGCGATCATCAAGGCCAAGAAGAAAGGCCACGATTGGCTCGCGGACCGGGTGTACAGCTCGATTCCCGCGCAGGAATTCGGCTTCGAGCAGCGGATCGAGATCTCGCCCGTTTCGGGGCTTTCCAACGTGAAGTACTGGCTGGAGCATCACGGCTACGATCCCAACGACGATGCGGCTTGCCAGACCTTGTTCGATGCGGCCAAGCGCACCGATCGTGTGTTGACCGACGAGGAGTGCCACCGGCTGCTTTCCGCATGAGTTTTCGCGACCTCGAGCGGTCGTTTTTCGATCTCTATTGGCATCTCGACCCGGTCGCCGCCACGCAGGCGGGCGTCGTGGGTCACGACGATCGCTACGGGCGCTACGGCAGCACCGGGCTCGCGCCGCATCTTGCGGCGCTCAAGTCGATTTCCTCCGCATTGGAACAAACCGACGTCAAGGACCTCGAGGAGGAAATCGACCGCACGGCGCTGCTCAACGAGATCCGCGTGATGTTGCGGCGCTTCGAAAAAATCAAACCGCAGGCCACCAATCCTGAATTCTGGCTCTCCCATCTGCTCGGCGGCTTGCATCATCTCCTGCTGGCCGCCGATCGCACGCCGGCCGAGAAAGCGACGGCCGCGATCGGGCGGCTCGAGGACATTCCGGCCTTTCTCGACGACGTGCGCGCCACGCTGGAGGAGCCGGTCCGCGTGTTCGTCGAGACGGCCATACGCATGACCGAAGGTGGCCGGCTCCTGATCCAGGAGGTAGCGGCCACGCTCGCCGCGCAGGCGCCCGCGCAAGCCGCGCATCTCAGGGCCGCTGCTGAGGAGGCGAGCAAGGCCCTCTGGAAATTCGACTCGAATCTCGAGCGCTGGCTGGAGATGGGGTCCGAGCAGTTCGCGATCGGCGAAGACCAATTCAACTTTCTGCTCCACTATCAGCACGCGTTACGAGACACTGCCCCCGAGCTGTGGCGCTACGGACTGCGGCTGAAGGAAGAAGTCGAGCGAGATCTCGTCGCGCTCGCGACGCGATTGGATGGCCGGCCCTGGCCGGAGCTGGTGGAGAAGCTGCGCGCCGATCACCCCAGCCCAGCCCAGCTGGTCGATGCGTATTCCGCGGAGATGCAGCGCGCGCGCGACTTTGTGGCACGGCGCAAGCTGGCGCCGATTCCCAAGGCGCCGCTGGGCGTGATTCCCACGCCCGCGTTCATGCGCCCCGTCATCCCGTACGCCGCGTACGACAGCCCGGGCGCCTACAGCCGCGATCGCACGGGCTGGTTTTATGTCACCGTGCCCGACTCACGGCTTCCAACGGAGCAACAGGAGCGCATTCTCCGCGATCATTGTCGCTACGAGCTCGCCGCGACGGCGCTGCACGAAGGCTATCCCGGTCATCACTTGCAGCTCGTGATTGCCAAGGAGCAGCAGTCACACGTCCGCAAGAATCTCTGGACGCCGCTCACGGTCGAGGGATGGGCGCTGTACTGCGAAGATATGATGGGCGAGGAAGGATTCTACGCGTCCGACCAGGAGCTCTTCTTTCAGCGCGTGCACCTGCTCTGGCGCGCGATGCGGATTCTGCTCGACGTGGGTCTGCACACGCGCGGCATGACGCGCGAGCAAGCGGTCGATCAGATGGTCAATGAGCTGCACGTGGAGCGCAGCAACGCGGACGCAGAGGTCCGCCGCTACTGCGCGTGGCCGGCCTATCAGTTGTGTTACGCCGTGGGCCGGCGCGAGCTGCTGCGCCTGCGCGATGATTTTCGCAGGGCGAAGGGCAAGAGCTTCACGCTCCGCGCCTTCCACGACGCAGTCCTGCCCTACGGCGGCTTGCCCGTCGCGCTCATTCGCTGGGGACTCGGCTTGGGTGAGTGATCCCCCCGTCGCTCCACCTTCCAGCCGGCTTCCCCGGCAGGTCAAGCTGTTCGGTGCTGTTTCCCTTCTCAACGATTTCGCGAGTGAGATGGTCTATCCGCTGCTTCCGGCGTTCGTCACGAGCGTCCTGGGAGGCGGCGCGCTCGCGCTGGGGACGCTCGACGGGGCCGCCGACGCGTCGGCCGCGTTAGTCAAGCTCATCGCGGGGAGGCTCGCCGACCGGCCCGAGCGACGAGGGCCGCTGATCGTCGGTGGTTATCTCCTCGCCGCCCTGGTTCGGCCGATTATCGCCGCCACCGCCGCAGCCTGGCAGGTCATTGGCTTGCGGGTCATCGATCGATTGGGAAAAGGACTGCGCACGCCGCCGCGCGATGCGCTGATTGCCGACGTGACGCCGGCTCCCCTCGTCGGACGAGCGTTCGGGCTGCAGCGGGGTCTGGATCATGCGGGCGCGATCATTGGACCATTGGTGGCCTGGATCGTGTTGAGTCGCGGTGCGCAGCTTCGGACTGTCATCCTCGCGAGCTTGGTTCCGGGGGTGGTGGCGGTGGGGCTGGCGGTCTGGGCGGTAGGGGACGGTAGGAGGCGGCATGGGACGGTAGTCGAGGAGCAATTACCGCCCCTTACCGCCCCTTACCGCCCCTTACCGCCCTATCTCACGGCGATCGCGGCCTTCTATCTCCTCCGCATGCCCGAGACCCTGATGATCTTGAGGGCTCAGCAACTCGGCATCGCCGTCGCGCTCATTCCGTTGCTCTGGTCGGCACTGCATGTCGTCCGGTCTTCGACGTCGTTCATCGGCGGTGGATTGGCCGATAGGATCGGCCCCTCGCGCACCATGTGGGTCGGCTGGATCGTGTACGTCGCGCTCGCGGCCGGCATGGCCCTCGCGAGAACGTCTCTTGCCGCGTGGATTCTGTTTCTCGCTCTCGGGCTCGTGGCTGGGCTCACGGAAAGTCCCGAACGTTCCCTGGTCTCAGCGACAACGGGTGGGCATCGCGGCAGCGGTTTCGGCGTATATCACGCGCTTACCGGCGTCGCGGCGTTGATCGGCGGTATCGCGCTCGGTGCGGTATTCGCGTCGACCAATGGAGCCACTGCGTTTTTCGTAAGTGCAGCAGGGACTTTGGGTTTGGCGCTGCTCTGGCCTTTCTGGGC
>DASZNX010000510.1:0-5353 GCA_035551075.1 Gemmatimonadales bacterium
CGGTAGGAGTCAACCAGCCCATGTACCGCCCTTACCGCCTCCTACCGCCCCCTACCGCCTGTCTCCTAGCGCTTCTCCCAAAACACATCGACGCCCAGCTGATAGGGTCGCGCCGAGGTCCCCGACATCACCGATTCGCAGTCCTGCATTGGATCGACGCTCGTCGCGATTCCCCATTGGTGCGTAAGGCGCGTCTCCAGGTCGATACCGATGTGATCGAGTGAGAGGAGCTGCTCGCGCGGGCAGAAGCGCGGACTCGCGCGCAGGAACGAGGGATAGCCCAGAATCCGGACCTGCATCCCGAAGACGAGCTCGGTGCCGGCGAGGCCGGATTGGACCTCACCGGGTTTGATGCGGAAGTAATCGATCGGCAAACCGAGCTGGCTGACGACCGCGTTCTCGATCTTCCCCGACAGGACACCCACCAATTGCTGCGCGCTTTTGTCGAACACGGTGCTGTGTTCGCTGTTTTCGTTCTCGTCGCCCAGGAAGGCCTGAGCGGTTGGCGCGCCAAACACGAGATAGGAGATCAACTCGGTTTCGGAGAGGGGAGGACTGACGTCGCTCGTCAGCTGAATCGTCGGTTGCTCCATCGTTCCACCGATGTGCGCCGTGATCGTCACCTCATCCCCCTGCGCGGTGCGCACGACGTGCTCCGCGGCGAGATCGAGGAACGCGTCCTTCCTGGGCGAGCCGAAGTAGCGAATCGAGCCCTCGCGAATGGTGAACTCGCGCGTCAACCCCGGGGCGAGCGCCATCCGGTAGAGACCGCGCACCGTCCGCACGGTGCCCTCGAGGCGATACTTCTCCCCGTTCTCGATCTGGCGGCGTTCATTCCCGGTTCTGACCGTGAGCTGGCCGCCGAGCTGGATCGACGCGTCGGGGGATTTCAACCAGAAATTGTCGCCCAGATCCACCGTGATGTGCGGAATCCTGAGGGAATCCATCAGCGATTCGATGATGCTGCGGCCTCCACCAGTCTCCTCGTTCAGGACCGTCGTGTCAACGAATTGAGCGTAGAGCGAATCGGATAGATCGATCCCCGCAGCGTGCATGAAATGCTCGAGGTAGGCGTTGCCCTCGTTGACCGTGGCATCCCCGGTGAGCGTCGCGCCCGCGGGCGATCCCTGGATGCGCAACGCCCCAGTCGCCGTTGCCTCGAGGAAGTCGCGGCGATTCATCACCGGGAAGTGGTCCGTCTTCACCGCGACGTCCAGCTGCGGGTGATCGAGTTTGGCGAACTGCACGGTGCCGCTGAGCTTCGCGCGGCCGGTGCCGGCCTTCACGGTCATGCTATGCAGGCGCAGCGCCTGTCCGGAAAACGTGAGCGCCCCTTGAGCTCCGGTGTAGCGCACGCCGGTCGCCGCGACGCTCGCGCTGCCGTTCACCAACGCGAGACGGCCGCCCAAGTTCGGCGCATCAGTGGGACCTTCCACCGTCACATCGCCGTTCAGCCACCCGCCAACCTGTTTGAGACTCGGCACCAGCGGCGCGAAGAGCGCGAGATCGAGGCTGTCCGCTTTGAGGTGTCCCTTCAAAGGTCTGGTATTGAAGTCGGCGGATAACGGTTGGCGATCGGCGGTTCGCAGCCCAACTGTGCCCGCCGCCGCGCCATCGGCATACGTCACGTGGGCATCGAGATCCGGCAGGCTGTCCGGATTGCCTTTCCGCAGCAGGTCGGCAACGGGCACACCCTCCGCGGTCAGCGTCACTGTCCCCGGATAGGTACCCGTGATGGCGAGTGAACCGGAAGCGGGCGAGCGGTGCAGAGCGGTACGGTCAAATCGCACTGTTCCGCCCTGCACCTCGATGCGGGAGCTGTCGTCGAGACTCCAGGTCGCCTTGCCGCGCTGAAGGGCGAACGAATCGATGGTTACTGCGCGCGCTGGCCGCCCGGCCCGCCCGATCGCCCGCCCGCCGGCTCGCACGGTCGTTACCGAATCGACCGCCAGCCTTGCGGCGAATCCTAATGAGTCCACCGTCCCGCCCGCCGTGGCGCTCAAAGAGTCGATCGAATGTCCTTTGAGCACCAAGTCGTGACCTGCAACTTTTCCATCCAGCGAATAGGCCTTCAGCGAGCCCTTGAGACTGAGATCAAGCCGTACCGCGCCATTGAAACCAGCCACAGAATCGTGCGTGAACGCAGCCACCAGAGGCTCCACCTCATGGAGAGACGGAGCGTCGAGAGTAAGAGTGAGATCACCGGTTTGATCCTCATAAAGGCCGAACGACCCGTTGCCCGTCATTCGCAGGCCGGGCGCCCGGACGTATATGCTATCAGCCGTCAGCAGTCCGCTGTCGGCATGAGCGATGATGAGCATGGTATCGACCGGTACTCCGCGTACCGTCGATGAATCGAGATACAGGCGCAGGTCGCCTTCACGCGGCATGCTTCCGAAGGTGACATTGGCGTCGAAGGAGCCGTTGATGTTCGACTGCGGCATGCGCATGTCGAGCGCTGCGAGGTTCATGCGGCGCACATCGCCGTGAAAGCGCCGTACGGTCAGATGCTTGCCCAGCCCGACCTGACCCTGCAGCCGCACATCGCCGATCGAGCCGCTCAGCTGCGACTCGAGCGCGAGCGCGTTGAAATTGCCGGCCGCGTGAACATGGCCATTGACGGGTCCTTGGACGGTGTAGCCGGCGGCGCCGGTGAGCTGCAAATCGATCGTGCCGGACTGCCGGTCCGCCGTGATCGCGCCGTCGATCTGCGCGCGCAGGTTCGAGGGCACATGAAGGGCGCGCAGCAATCGCTCCACCTGCACGTTGGCGACTTCGAGGCGGCTGTTCTGCGCGTTCCATTCCTTCTCCTGGCCGAGCAGCGTGACCTGACCCTTTACACTTCCGCCGGCGACGGTGAGATCGAGATTACGGCCCTGCACCAGGACAGAGCCCGACCGCAGCGACGTGGTGCGGAAATCGCCGCGGAAATGCCACTCGGGCGGGATTTCCGCGCCGGAGATGAATCCTTTGACGTCGCCCGCGGCGAGATCGTGCACGTGCGCGGTTGCATCGAAGCGCCGGCGGTCGGGGGTCGTCACGAGCCAGGCCTCGGCATCCAGATTTGACGCGGGGAGCCGTACGCTCCGGAGCGTGATGACCATGGAGTCGCCGTGCATCTGCGCTTCGCCCGCGAGTTGATCGAGCTCGAGCTCGGGCCGTGCCAGGAAGGCTTGCGCGGTCGCGATCTGGAGGAGCGCCGCGCGGGGCAGGTTGGGCCCCGCCGAGTAATGCAACAAGGGCAGACTCAGATTCACCTTTTCGAGCTGCACGGTGTCGAGCTGTTGTGCCTGCTCCTGTTGCGGCGCCGCCGGCCGGCGCCACACCGTTGCGAATACGACACCATCGCGCAGCTCGATCTCCCTGATCGTGAGATCGACCGTGCCGGTTTGTTGCTGTGTGGTTGGCTCTTTCGCGAAGATGCGCAGGATCGAGTACTGCGCGCCGGGATAATCCTTCAACAGTCTGAGGACCGGCCGTTCGAGTGAGAGCGAGCTCAGCGAGATTTTGTGGTGCAGCAAGTCCAGCAGGTCATAGCTGACGTTTAGGCGGTCCGCCTGAAGGACGATTTGGCCTTCGGGGTCGCGCAATCGCACGCCACGCAGCTCGAGCCGATTCAACAACGACCCACCGATACCTTCGACCGTCAGGGTGCCGTTGAGCTGCTGGTTGATCGTCGGCAGCACTTTCCGAACGACGAGATTGGTTACGGGCGGCGCGTTTACGAGAATCAGCACGAGGACCATCACAATCCCCACAACGAACAGCGCCGTTGCCGCCCAATGCCGCCGCTTCGTCCCGTTCGCCGCCATCAGAATGCCTGGCCGATCGAGAGGTGGAGCTGGAAGCGGTCGATGAGGCGCAGCGGCGGCCGATACGCGGGATTCACGAGCACCAGGCTGTCGCCCGACTGGCTATAGAGCGGGCTGATGCGCGCCGCGTACGGGTTGAAGCCCACGTCGAGCCGAATCGGTCCGAGCAGCGACGGCATGCGGACTCCCGCACCCGGAGTAATGCGCATGGCGTCGGGCGAGATGTGGCTGCGCTCGGTGACCATGCCGCCATCGACGAAGACGGCGCCGTACAGCAACACGCCGAACAGGCGCATCGGAAAGCGCTCCTCCGCGTTTGCGACGGCCATGAACGTGCCGCCGATGGCTGATGTGCGAATTCCTTTCGTGCCTTCGATCACCCGCACGAGGGGGCCAAGCTGGTTCTCCGGAAAACCGCGGACCGTCGTCGATCCGCCGGCGAACAGCCGTTCCTCGGGCGGCACATACTCTTCCCGGCCTCCCGACGGCAGGTCGACCTTCGGAGCGAAGACGGTCCCCGCGCGTACCCGCCAGCTGAACACCCGGGCGCCCCTCGGAATGTGCGACGTGTATGCCGCTGTGAAGCGCGCGAACCGCATGAACTCATCGGAGCCGAGGAACGCGGGCGACAGGCGCATCTCGGTCACGAGGGTGCTGCCGCGAGTCGGGTCGTTCAGCGAGTTGCTGTGGTCGTTGACGAGCTGGAACGAGACGACGGATCGACGACGTCGCGCCCCGAAAATGGCCTGATCGTCCAGGGAGCAGACGTTGAGCAGGGCGCAGAACGTCGCCGGCGTCGCCAAAGTTCTTCCGTACGCGAACGAATACGAGCCCTCGAGCGGCAGGTTCGTCGCGACTTGCCGCGTCAACGCGAGCTCACCGCCCACGGCTTCGCGCAAGTACGCCTGGAATTCCGTATGGCGCTCCACGAACGCCGTCAGCATGCCCGTCGTCTTCTTCCAGCCGAGCAGTGGATCGTGCAGCGTGACCGCGAAGTTGTAATTCACTTTGAGCCGGCTCGTGTCTTCGTCCTGCAGCTGCTGGCAGACCGTGTTGATCAGCTGGTTCACGCCGAGCTGAGACGCGCGCGCGCGAAACTCGAGGCGCCGGCCTTCGCCGCTGAAATTGAAGAGGTCCATCGATGCCATCGCGCGCAGGCAGTCGAGCGTCCCGTATCCCGCGGCCACCCGCGCGCGCCGGAGCGGATATTCGGCGAGCCGGGCACGAACGCGCACATCGACCAGCGTGTCCTCGGGGCTGCTCGGCGCGGTGTCTGCCAGGCCGAGCCGAACCTGCCGGAACAACTCGGTGCGTTGCAGGTTCATCAGTCCCGCGTGCAGCGCGCTGTCCGAGTACACCTGACCCTTGTCGATCATCATCGTCTTGAGGATCACTTCCTTATTGATGGCTTCGTTGCCCAGCACTTCGATGTTGCCGATGCGCGCGCGGGGACCAGGATCGGCGGTCAGCGTCACGGTGACGGAGCGCGGCGGATCCTCCGCGGACGCTTGGAATCCGCCGGTCACATGGGCAAACGCGTG
>DASZNX010000511.1:0-3342 GCA_035551075.1 Gemmatimonadales bacterium
TCGGTGGCTCAGTACGCGGGCGAGGTGTGGGGGATCCGGCTGACAGGGGCATCAGGCATTGGCATCATCTCACTCATCGTGCTCGCGATGGGGGGCGTCGGCGCACTGGCATTCCTCGCCACGCGGAATCAGACGCCGGTCGTGGTGATCGCGCATCGAGGAGCGTCGGCCGTCGCACCGGAAAACACCCTGGCGGCGTTTCGGCTCGCGGCCGAGCAGCGCACCGACATGGTCGAGCTGGATGTGCAGGAATCTTCCGACGGCCAGGTGCTCGTCGCGCATGACGCCGACCTGATGAAAGTCTCCGGTAATCCGGCTCGCATCTGGCAAACCAGCGCCGCGACGCTCCGGGCGATCGACATCGGCAGCTACAGGGACCCACGCTATTCCGCCGAACGCGTGCCCACCCTCGCCGAGGCGCTCGCCGCGTGCAAGGGGCGCTGCAAGGTCCTGGTCGAGCTCAAATCCTACGGCCATGACCAGCACCTTGAAGAACGGGTCGTGCAAGCCGTCGAAGCGGCCGGCATGGCGAACGAATGCGAGTTCATGTCGATGAATCACGACATGGCTCGCAAGATCAAGCAGCTGCGTCCATCATGGCGCGTGGGGTTTCTGGTCGCGAAAGGAATGGGGGATCTGACCGAGTTGAACGGCGATTTCCTGGCCGTCGAAGCGAATATGGCGTCCCGTCGCTTCATTCGTCGCGCGCATCGCGCCGGTCAGGATGTCTACATCTGGACGGTAAACGACGCTGCCTGGATGCTCGTGGGCCTCACGCGCGGCGTCGACGGCCTCATTACCGATCATCCTGACCTCGCGCGACGGGTCATCGAAGCCCGCGCACGCATGAGCGAGCCCCAGCGGTTGCTGGTGGCGATGCTCATTCGCTTTGGCGCCACCGCGCACGCGGTGGAAACGGAGGATGCGCTGCGGCCGTAGCTAATTACTCGCGCACCTAACGTCATAATGTGGACCGCTCGCGACAGTCTGGCGGCGGCGCCACACCAAACGGGACCCGCCTCTTCGCGAAAGCAACGCGCGCGCCGCTCGTTGCAGGCACCTCGCCCTTCCATAACAGAGCACAAAACTTGCCGTCGTAAAGCGCGACCCGCTTAAGGGAATCATCATGAGCGCTCGGGCAAGAATCCTCGGGGTTGTCAATGTGATAGTCGTCGCGATCCTCGCGACCAGCTGCGACCGCGGCGACGCGCCGGTGGCGCCACGCCACGTCGCACCGCTGCGGGCGGCCGCGACTCAGAGCCAAAGCGGGGCGATTGCGTTCGGCAGCGGCCGCGACGGCAATAGCGAGATCTACGTCATGAACGCCGACGGCAGCGGCGTCACGCGACTCACCGACAACACCGCGGCCGACGCGGATCCCGCGTGGTCGCCCGACAACTCACGGATCCTGTTCGAAAGCTCGCGCGACGGCAACTATGAGCTGTATGAAATGAACGTCGACGGGACCGGCGTCACTCGACTCAGCACGGACCCGTCAAATGACAAAGAGCCCGCGGCGTGCGGCGGTCGTATCGCGTTTCAGAGCGATCGCGCGTTAGGGCCCTTCACCGAGATCTACGTCATGAACGACGACGGGACCGGCGTTACGCGGTTGACCAGGAACCAGTCGTTTTCCCAATCTCCCTCGTGGTCGCCCTCCTGTGATCGCATCGCGTACACCTATGACCCCTGGGGCATGGATGCGTCCATCAGAATCGTGAACGCGGACGGGTCGGGAGGAGACCTCGTCATCGGTGGTGGGGGCAGTGGCCGCAACCGGCACCCCGCCTGGTCGCCCGACGGAACGCGCATCGCGTTCGCGACCGACCGTGACACGCCCGGGAACAACTTCGAGATCTACGTGCTGAACCTCGATGGCGGTCAACAGACTCGGCTGACCTTCAACGCCGCCGACCATACCTACGACTTTCCCGCGTGGTCGCCCGATGGTACCCAGCTCGCGTTCCTGAATTATGCGAACGCTCCCACGCAGATGTACGTCATGAACGCCGACGGCAGCAGCGTCACACTGATCGCCGACAGCGGCGTTTCCGTCGGCCGCATCGCATGGCTCGCCATGGTGACGCCGCCGCCGCCACCGCCACCGCCACCACCTCCTCCGCCGCCGCCGACTGGATGGCCCAACGAGCCAGCGGGCTTTTCGGCTCTAATCGATGAGCCGTTCAATGCGCTCGACGAGAACGGCTGGTACAGCGCGCAAGATCAGACGACCAACGGATCGGGGCTGTTCCTGTCCACGGATGCGGATGCGCCTCACTCACCATCGAATGTTTTGCAATTCACTTATGCGGCGGGATTTGAGGGGGGAAATCGCCCGGGCGTTGAGTACTATTCGCCGGCCGCACCGGTGCGGGAGACGTACTTCGCGTTCTGGTGGAAGCCGAGTGATCCGTGGCAGAACCATCCCAGCAACGTGAACGCAATCGCGGATCTGTTTCCGGCGACGTCGGGCCCGTTATACATCACGTTCGATGGATCCGCTCAGAACATCGACGTCCAGACGGAGTGGGACAATGACACCCGCAATCTGACGCCCAACGTTACGGCAACGTCGGTCACACTCGGCGGCTGGCACCTGGTCGAGTGGTACGTGAAGTACAGCACCAGCGCGACGAGCCGAGATGGCGTCACGCGCTGGTGGGTGGATGGCGTGCTACAGGGGGACTACCGTGACTTGCAGATGCCGGACGACGCGGGGTTCGTCGAGTATGACATTGCGCCGACCTGGGGCGGCACGGGCGGAACGAAGACCGAGACCGATTTCTTCCGGTTCGATCACGCCCGCATCAGCACGCCGTAACTAAGGGGATCTTGCTTAAACACGAAGTAATGCTTTACAGCATGCGATTCCCGTCCGATCTTCTGCCGCCATGGGTCGCCTGCTCAAGCGCATCGCGGTCGGCCTGCTCATCGCGGTCGCCGTAACGCTGGCTGCCGTTTACCTCATCAGCCTCCGCGCCTCGCCGCTGGTCAACGAGCTGCTGCGCGACTGGGCCACCGGCGAAGTCGCCAGGCAGTCCGACAGCGTGTACGCGCTGCACGTCGGCCGCCTGCACTTCAACTGGCCCCTGCGTCGAGTCACGCTCGACTCCGCACTGGTCGAGACCGATTCGGCCCGCAACGCGCGGCGCTCCTGGCCGATCACCACGGTGCATGGCGTACTGCGCAGCTGCACCATATCGGGCGTCAACCTGCCGCGGCTGGTCCTCGGCCGCGGCCTCGAGGCGTCGCAGATCGGCTGTGCCGAGGTTGACTGGGAATCCGATGCGCCGGCCGACTCCGCAAGCGTGGCGCGCTTGCGGGCGGCGCGCGCAACACGTG
>DASZNX010000512.1:0-1920 GCA_035551075.1 Gemmatimonadales bacterium
ACCAACCGCATCGTCAACGAGATCGATCGCCAGATCACCGGACTCGGCGGCCAGATCGATCAGATCACCGTCGACCTGCTGATCGCGCAGGATGCGCTACTCGAGAAGCGCGCGGTCCTGGAGCGTCGTCTCGTCGATATCTACAAACGCGGACCGCTGTACGGCTGGCAGGTGTTGTTGGCCGCGGAGAGCTTTGGCGATCTGCTGTCGCGCTACAAGTATCTCTACCTGGTCAGCCGGCAGGATCGGCTGCTCACCAACGACATGCACAAGCTCCAAGACCGTGTTGCGCGGCAACGGCAGCTGCTCGTCGAAGCGCGTGAGGCGCTGGCGCGGCGACGGCGCGAGCGGACCGACGAGCTGGGCCGGTACGTGTCGCTCGAGCAGGAGCGGGAAGGCAGCTTGCGGGAGACGCGACGCAATGCTCGCCAGGCTGAACAACGGCTCTCCAGGCTGGAGAAAGATGAACGCGCGCTGAATGATCGGGTCGAAGCACTCGAGCGGGCCCGGCGTGAAGCGGAGTCACGCGGCGCCGCGCCGTCTACCGGATCGATCACCACCGCTGATCTGGGCGGGCTCGATTGGCCGGTGGAGGGCACGATCATCTATCCCTTTGGGACGACGCTCGGCCCCAATAACACGCGGATCCCGCGACACGGTATCGGCATCCGCGCGCCGGTCGGCACAGCGGTTCGCGCGGTCGCGCCCGGCACGGTGAGCCTCGCGGGATCACTCGGCCTGTATCTCACCTCCGTGCTGATCGATCACGGCGGCGGCTACTACACGGTCTACGCCTACCTGAGCGATGCCACGGTCAAACAAGGTGAGCGCGTGGCCCGCGGCCAAGTCATCGGACATGTCGGTGGCGAATCCAGCGATGAAGGACCGCACCTCCACTTCGAGATCCGGGGCCAAGGTGGCATAGCGCTGGATCCAGGCAATTGGCTACGGCCCCCCGCTTCGCGTCCCGCTCGGCCCTCAACTCCACGGTAGCCCTCGTTGGCGCCGCGTTGCTCATGGCGTGTGGCGGTTCGAGCAACGTCCTCACGGTCGCCGGAACGGTCGAGATTCGCGAAGTCCGGCTGAGCCCTCTCGCATCCGGCCGGCTGGAGCGGCTGCTCAAGGACGAAGGTGATTCGGTTCACGCCGGCGATACGGTTGCGGTGCTGGACCAGCCTGGACTCGAGGCGATGATCGAACAGCGCCGTGCGCTGGCCGACGCGGCGGCGACGCGCACGGCGGAAATCCGCGCCGCGATCGCGGACAGCCAGCGCACGGCGAACGATCTCGCGCGCGCGCGTGTATTGGCGACCCAGAACATCGCGTCCCCCCAGGAGCTCGATCGCGCCCAGACGAACGCCGCGTCGGCTGCCGCGCGCCTGCAGTCGGTGCGGGCCGCGGTCCGCGAATCGGAGGCCGCACGCGCGGCAACCCAGGTCACCGAATCGATCCGCGACCAGCTGGTTTTGATCGCGCCGGCCGACGGGATCGTACTCACACGGTTCGCCGAACGCGGTGAAATCATCGCCGCGGGAGTGCCGGTGGTGTCGATCGGGGTCGTGCGCGCGCCCTGGATCCGGGCGTACGTGGGTGAGCGGTACGTTGCGCGGCTCAAGACCGGCATGAGCGTGAAGATTCACGTTGACGGGTATCCGAACTCCGCGTTCGGGGGGCACGTCACGGAGATCGCGCCGCGCGCCGAGTTCACACCGCGCGCCGCGCTCACAGAGCGGGAGCGCGCGGACCTCGTGTTCGGCATCAAAGTCGCGATCGACGATAACGACGGGCGCCTCAAAGCCGGCATGCCGGTCCGGGTTGAAATACCGCTCCTGCCGTGAACGACGTCGCAGTCGAGATTCGTCACCTCACCCGCCGCTTCGGTCCGATTGTCGCCGTGCGCGACTTGAACCTGAGCATCGC
>DASZNX010000513.1:0-8353 GCA_035551075.1 Gemmatimonadales bacterium
CCAATATTCTGGGGAGCCAGGCCGGGTATATGGAGGACGCCGGCTTCGTCAAACTGCGCGAGATCTCGCTCACGTACGACGTGCCGTCCAAGGCGACCTCGAAGATCGGCGCCGCGGCGGTGAGCTTCACCATCGCCGGCCGCAACCTAGTGACGTGGACGAAGTACACCGGCCTCGATCCCGAGCTGAACGAGGCGGGCCAGAACAACTTCACGACAGCCGACTTCCTAACGCAGCCCCCGGTTCGGTACTGGATCGGCCGCGTCAACATCGCCTTCTAACGGAGAAACGGACCCATGACTATTCCAATGCTGAACATCGTGGCCCGCGCGCTCCGGCAGGGAGGGCGCGTGCTCGCTACCGGCCTGGCACTGATCGCTGCATGGACGCTGGCCGCGGCGTGTCACATAACGGATGTATCCAACCCCGACATCGTTCCTACCGGTGGTCTGAACGACCCCCTGGCGCTTCCCACGATTCGCGCGGGAGCGATCGGCGACTTCGGCATCGCCTATACCGGCTCCGGCGCGCAGGGGTCGGGCGGCACGACCGAGGGACAGGTGCTGGCGAGCGGGCTGCTGGGCGACGAATGGATCAATACCGAGACGTTCCCCGATCGTGTTCAGGCGGACGCCCGCCAGACCGACCCGGCCAGTGGAACGTTTACGACGATCTTCCGCAACCTGGCGAGAGCGCATCTGGCCACGTTGCGCGCGGCGGACAAATTCCGGCAGCTGTCGGACACCATCCGCAATACGGGGATGAGTGAGATGCTGTCGCTCGCGGCGTTCACCCGGCTGTTCTTTGCCGAGAACTACTGCTCGGGCGTGCCGCTGAGTTATCCGAATCCGGATGGCACCGTGCAATACGGTGCGCAGAACACCACCGCGCAGATGCTCGATTCTGCGCTCGCCCTTTTCGACTACGCGCTGACCGCGGCGCGCCAGCTGAACGACAGCACGGCCGGGAAGTCCACGGAAGTGCGGTTGGCGCTGGTCGGCAAGGCACGGACGCTCCTGGATATGGGCCGGATCGCGGATGCCGACACCACGGTATCCGCGGCAAATGTGCCGACGACCTTCCAGTATTCGATTCTCCACGATCTCAACACGACGCGCCAGCAAAATGGCGTGTACAGCGGGATCCGGAAGTTCAAGCGGTACGGTGTCGCGAACCGAGAAGGTGGGGTGGGCATTCCCTGGCGCGATACGACGCTGCTCGACCCCCGCACGCCGTACACGCGCACGGGCAATCCGGCGCGGACGAACGTTGGGTTCGACAACGTCACGCCGCAGTACGATCAGCTGCGCTACGTGGACGAGAAGGCGGCAATCACGCTCGCGACGGGATTGGAGGCTCGGCTCATCAACGCCGAGGCCGCACTGCTGCGTGGCGACACGACAGGATACTTGAATCTCCTGAACGCGCTGCGGGCGTCGCCTCCGACGTACATTCTCGCCGGGGTGCAGTGGACCCAGGCGCCGACGACGCCGCCCAATCCCATTCCGGCAGGCGCCCTCGCCCCGCTCGCGAAACCGACGTCGGATACGGCGGCGGTGAACCTGCTGTTCAACGAGCGGGCGCGCTGGTTGTGGGCGACCGGCCACCGGTTGAACGACATGCGGCGGCTCGTCCGCGCCACCGGCGTGCGGGGTGGCTATGGGCGGGCGGAGAACAGCGTCTTCCCAAATGGTCCGTATTTCAAGAATGGACTGACCTACGGAAAGGATGTGAACTTTCCGATTCCGTTGGATGAGTCGAACAATCCCGGCGTCACGGGGTGCTTGGACCGTTTGCCGTAGTCTGACCCGAGGGCAAGGAAAGAGGAGGGAGCGCATCGCTCCCTCCTTTTTTTCGAGTCTACTGGCCGCCGGTCTTGGTCTTGATGACGATCACACCGCCGACCGCATCGGTGCCGTAGTAGGTCGTCCCCTCGATGCCCGTGAGGATCTCGATGCTCATGAGCGTCGTTGCCGGCAATGACTGCAGAGCTCTGATGTCCTGATTGCGCGCGCCGTCGATGATCACCATGGGCGAATCGTTCAGCACGAAGCTGCTGCGCCCACGGCGCGACATCGCGGTCGCCTGACCGTTGCGGTTCTCGCTGAACGTGATCTGTGGCGCCTCGCGACGCAGTACTTCCCACGCGTTCTGGCCTCCGGAGCGCGAGATCATCTCTTCGGTGATCACGATGCGATCGGCATCGGCTTGTGGTGACGGTTTGGCGGGATGGCAGGCGGCAAGCGCGAGACTGGCGAGCACGGCGACGGCGAGACGGTGACCCAACGAGGCGCCCATGGCGGCCTCCGCAGGCGGGGACGTTGCGAACCTCTCAAATCACATGTCGGGGACGACTCACGTCAAGGCGGGAACAACCGTCAATCGACGATCGCGTCCGGGAGCACGTATTTCATCGGATCGACCGGCCTGCCGTTCACCCACACCTCATAGTGCAGGTGCGGACCGGTGGACAATCCGGTTGACCCGACCTTCGCGATCGCCTGGCCGCGCTTCACGCGCTGGCCGCGCACGACGAGGATCTTGGAGCAATGCGCGTAGCGGGTCACCAATCCATACCCGTGATCGATCGTCAGCATGTTGCCGTAGCCTTCGACCCAGGCGACGTTCGTGATGACGCCCGCGGCCGGCGCATCGATTTCCATTCCCATCGGCGCGGAGACGTCGATCCCCTCGTGCGGTCGCGCGAGGTGGAGAATCGGATGCACGCGCTCCTTCGCGAAGGCGCTGGTGAGCCATCCCTTCGTCGGCATGATGGACGGCATCGCGGCGTAGCGCGAGCGCTGGCTCGAGGCGGAATCGTAGGCTTCGTTCAGTGAGCGAACCAGAATGTTGGCGCGGCGGGTGAGCTGATCCATGTCGATGCGCGCCGCGAGGGCCTGCGCGCCGTTTACGCCGGCCGACGAGAGACTGTCGCGCTCCGACCACTGGCCGGTCGGCCCACCGATGCCGCCCTGCTGCACGTCCTTGTCGACGGGCGAGAGGCCGGCGAGCAACCGCAGCGCTTGCTCGCGCTCGGCGAACACGTTGAGCGTGTCCCGCAATCCGACGAGCCGCTCGCGCAGCCGCTGGATCTCGCTCGCGAGCAATTGATTCTCGCGCTCGAGCGCGCGACTCCGGGTGACGTTGACGCCGCGCGACAGCGCGGTGCCGCCGAGGACCAGGAAGAGCAGCGCAAGCAACCCACCGATGCCGACGAGCGCTTTGACGACAGTTTGCGACACTTCCACGGCTCGGGACGAACCCGATCCATGGGGGACCAGCATGACGGTCCAGCGCCGCTCGGCCTGCTTCTTCTTCATGGGAAGGCTAACATACGCCTCGACGCGTAAGTCCGTCAAATAACGAATTGTGCGCTCCGTCACGTTTGTGCGGGCAGCGAGTCAAGCGGCGACGGGCTTGGGAAATAACGGGGGCGGTTTCGAGACGCGTTGCCGGGCCACGGACAATGTCGCGATATCGGCGAGGCGCACGGCAGCGAGCGGCCGCTCGCTGCCCAATGCGTCCCAGATTTCGCGCGCTTTGGCGGGAATGAACGGCGCGGCCAGAATCGCGAGCCGCGCGACGACGCGGGCCAGATTCGCGAGCACGTGATCGAGCTCGGCGTCTTTTTTTTCTTTCGCGAGCTTCCACGGCGCGGTCGCTTCGACGTAGCGATTCGCGCGCGCGGCGAGCTCGATGACGAGTGTCAGGCCACTCTGCAAATCCAGTGCGTCCATCGCGCTGGTGTATGCGGCAATCGTTTCTTGCGTCGCCTGCTCGAAGTCCTCATCCCCTGGCCCAAGAGGGGACGCAGGGACGATTCCGTGTCGATAGCGTTGCACCATCGACAACGCGCGCGACACGAGATTGCCGAACGTGTCCGCGAGATCGGCGGTGTAGCGGGCGTCGAAGCGATCCCAGCTGAAGTTGCCGTCGTTCTCGAATCCCACTTCGCGCAGCAGGAAATAGCGCAGCGCATCGGCGCCATAACGCTCGATCGCCGCGCCCAGGCTGACGGCCGTGCCGGCCGTCTTGCTCATCTTCGTACCCTCCCACTGCACGTAGCCGTGCGCCCAGACGAGCCTCGGCAGCTCGAGCCCGGCGGCCAGCAGCATCGCCGGCCAGATGATACAGTGGAAACGCGTGATGCCTTTCCCCACCACGTGGAGATCCGCGGGCCATAACCGCTCGTAGCTCGGCTCCGGAAAACCGGTGGCGGAGAGGTAATTGATCAGCGCGTCGAACCAGACATAGACCGTCTGCTCGGGATCACCGGGGAAGGGAATCCCCCACGGCAGGCGGTGGCGCGATATCGAAACGTCCTGCACGCCATCCTCGAGCAATCGCACCACTTCGTTGCGGCGAATCGCGGGCTCGACGCGGAACTCGCCCCTGGAGATCAGCTGCAGCAGCCGCTGGCCGTACGCGCTCAGACGGAAGAAATGATTGCGCTCTTTGGTCGCGATGAGCGTCAACGTGGGATGCTCGATACAGTGGCCATCGACGATCTGGGCCGGCTGCTTGAACTCCTCGCAGCCCGTGCAGTACAGGCCTTCGTAATCGGCGACGTACAGGTCGTCGGGCCGCCGTTGCTGAATGCGCTCGAGCAGCGCCACCACGCTACGGACGTGGCGGGGCTCGGTGGTGCGGATCCAATCGTCGTTGCTGCACTCGAGCCGGCGCCAGTAGTCGGCGAATGTGGCCGCCATCCGATCGACCCACTCGCGCGGAGTGACGCCGGCGCGCGCGGCCGCCTGGATGACCGACTGGCTGTGCTCGTCCATGCCCATCAGATAATGGACCTGATCGCCGCGCAGCCGCCGGTAGCGGGCGATGCAGTCCGCGCCGACCTTCTCCAGGGCGTGCCCAAGGTGGGGATCGCCATTCGAGTAATCGATGGCGGTCGTAAGGAAATACTTCTGGCCTGCCGCCTCCACTACGCCTGCAACTGGTCGAGGGTGACGACGCGGGTTTCTCCGGCGTCGGAGCGGAGCGTCACGCGCTCGCGGAAAATGTCGATGGCCACGACGCGCTGCACTCCTTCTGAAGTCCGCACCGTCTTTCCTTCTTTAGGAAAGCGCTTGCGCTGCTGGACGTAGAAATCGTGCTCGTAGTGCAGACAGCACAGGAGCCTGCCACAGGGGCCCGAGATCTGCACCGGGTTGAGTGAGAGCCCCTGTGCCTTCGCGAGGGACAGGCTGACCGGCCGGCCCTCGGGCAACCAGCTCGCGATGCACAGTTGGCGGCCGCAGCGGCCGATGCCGTCGAGCCGCCGAGCCTCGTCGCGGGCGCCGATTTGCCGCAGCTCGATGCGTGTACGGAACAAGCCGGCGAGATCGCGGACCAACGCCCGAAAGTCGACGCGCTGCTCGGCAGTGAAATAGATCGTGAGCTTGCGCTTGTCCCACTGCCACTCGGCGTCCGACACCTTCATGGGGAGGTTGTGCTGCCGGACCCGGTCGCGGACGATGCGGCGGACTTCCTCTTCGTTCGTGCGGAGCTCGCGCGCGACCTGAATCTCAGCGCTCGTCGCGCGTCGCACGATGGCGCGGATGGCAGGCGCGGACGGTTCGTCGGTTTCGTGGGTCCCGTTGTCTGCGTTCTCCGTCAGGGGGTGAGGACTCTGAGGTCCCGACCCACACGCCCCGCAGCGCTGACACTTCTTCTCGGCCACACTCCCGACGGCCGACACCCAGCCCAAGTCCTGCCCGCGCTCGACCTCCACGATGACGGGATCGTCAACGCGCAGCGGGTCTTCGGACTGCCAGGTGAAATATTCACGCCGGTTCCCTTTGAACCGGACTTCCAAGACAGGCGTCAAATCACTTCTCGGTCAGCGCACCCATGGAAAGGTACTTTTCCTCGCGGCGTTTGAGGAGTTTATCCGTTTTGAGCTTGCGGAGCTGGCCGAGGTGGCGTTGCAGGGCGTCGCCGAGCGCGGCCGCGGCGCCGTCGGGGTCGGAGTGGGCGCCGCCGGGGGGTTCGGGGATGATCTCGTCGATCACGCCCAGATTGAGGAGATCCTGCGCGGTGATTTTGAGCGCCTCGGCCGCGCGCTCACGCTGGCTGGCGTCCTTCCAGAGAATGGCGGCGCAGCCCTCCGGTGAAATCACCGAATAGACGGAGTTCTCGAGCATCAACACGCGATCGGCGAGGCCAACCGCCAGCGCCCCGCCGGACCCGCCCTCTCCAATGACCGCCGTGATGATCGGCGTTTTCAGCGATGCCATCTCGATCAGGCTGCTCGCGATCGCTTCCGCCTGGCCACGTTCCTCCGCGCCGAGGCCGGGATACGCCCCGGGGGTATCGACGAGCGTGATGACGGGCGCGCCGAATTTCGCGGCGAGCCGCATCAACCGCATCGCCTTGCGGTACCCTTCGGGGTGCGCCATCCCGAAATTGCGATACAGGTTGTCCTTGGTGTCGCGACCTTTCTGGTGGCCGATCACCATCACACTCGTGCCGTCCAGTCGTGCCCAGCCACCGATGATCGCGGGATCATCCCGGTAGAGGCGGTCTCCGTGCAGCTCCACGAAATCGGTGAAGACAGTGTTGACATAATCGAGCGGATAGGGACGGCGGGGGTGTCGCGCCACCTGCACGCGCTGCATCGGCGTCAGGTTGCGGTAAATCTCGACGCGCAAGGTCGCGAGCTGGTCTTCCAGTGGCTTGATATTCTTGGCGAAATCGGGCCTTTCCCCGGCGACGCGCTTCAGCTCCTCGATCTGTTTTTCCAGCTCGAGCAGCGGACGTTCGAAATCCAGGGTGTATGTCGCCATTAAGTCCTATGGGCCGAAATCACGCGCGTACCAGCGCCACTCCATCCACACCAACAATCTCTCGCAGCGCCGCCAGCAGATCGTCGGCCGCATCCACGCGGAACGACCGGCTCCGCAGGCGAACCGTCTCCTTGCCCGCGCCATTCATCCCGGTCCACTCCAGAAATACCGGCGTCGGACCGGGATGCGCGGCGCACAGCGCGGCAATGGCCCGTGTGGTTTCCGGTTCGGGGCGCTGATTCGCCGTCCAGCGCAGCGCGACGCCGATTGCGCCGCTGGCCTTCAAATCGTCCAGTAGCCGGGCATTATCGACGATGAACGGCGCCTGCTCCTCACCGCGATCGCGCGCGCTATAGCCCCCGGTGAGCAGGTAGGCCCCGTCGGCGCGGATTACGCTGTTGAGCTTTGCCCAGGACTCGGGAAAAACCAGCGCCTCCGCCGTGCCGTGGAAATCTTCCAGCGTGAGGCGCGCATACTCGGCTCCGGACCGCTTGGAAATCTGCCGCTTCACCACCGTCACCACCGCCGCGACCGTGACCTTCTGCTCGCTCCACAGGCCCAGGGTGGCCGTCGTCCGGGTCCCAAAAAGCTCCACTTCCGTGCGGTATTTGGCGAGGGGGTGGCCCGAAATAAAGAAGCCGAGCACGGCCTTTTCCCGCGCCAGGCGCTCGTGCTCGCTCCAGGGGGGCACATCCGGGAGGGGGGAGCTGGGCGCGGGGAGCGGGGTGGTTTCTCCGAACAGGGCGTGCTGGCCGGAGAACCGCTCCTGCTGCCGGACCTGCGCCTCACTGAACGCGTGATCGAGCGCGGCGACGAGCTGCGACCGTTCGCCTCCCAGCGAGTCGCAGGCGCCGGCGTCGATGAGCGATTCGATCACCCGCTTGTTGCAGAGCCGCAGATCCGTCCGGTCGCACAGCTCCACGAGCGACCGGTAAGGCGCTTCCTTGCGGCCCGCGATGATCGACGCGATCGCGCCTTCGCCCACGTTGCGAACGGCGCCCAGTCCGAAGCGAATCCGTTTGTCGCCCACGACGGTGAACTTGTAGCCGGATTCATTCACGTCGGGCGCGAGGACCTGAATGCCCAGCTCACGCGCCTCATTGATGTACTGCACGACGCGATCCGTGTTGCCGATTTCGGACGACAAGAGCGCCGCCATGAACTCAGCGGGATAGTACGTCTTGAACCAGCCGGTCTGGTAAGAGAGGATCGAATACGCGACCGAGTGCGACTTGTTGAAGCCGTAGCGGCCGAACGTCTCGATCTGCGCCGCGATTTCCTCGACCGTACGCTTGTCGTGCCCGCGCGCGATGGCGCGCTTCACGAAGTTGCCGAGCTCCTCCTGAATCAGCTCTTTGATCTTCTTGCCGACCGCCTTCCGCAGCACATCGGCTTCCGCGAGCGAGTAGCCGGCCAGCGCGCTTGCGATCCGCATGACCTGTTCCTGATAGACGATCACGCCGTAGGTCGGCGCGAGAATTTCTTCGAGCGCGGGATGCGGATACCGCACCTTCTCGCGGCCCAGCTTGCGGTTGATGAAGACGAGATACATACCCGTGTCGAGGGGGCCGGGC
>DASZNX010000514.1:0-1739 GCA_035551075.1 Gemmatimonadales bacterium
GTCTTGAGCTATACGGTGTGCGGCTTTCGCCACGAACCTGTCTGAGGGTCCCCTGTTTTGATTGATTCGTAACGCTCAGCTTCGGAGGCCCTCGCCTCCTACTCAAGCTCACCCTCTATCCCCGTCAGAAACACGGACAGGCAAGCTACGCCTAACTGGCTAAGGACACCCAGAACAATAAGTGCTACCTTTGTCACGGTGGCCGGGGCTTGATCGTGTAGTTCCATTCAGGATGGAACTGATCGCCGGTGATGTCGAGGTGCTTCATGGCGGCGTTGCTGACTTTGATGCCCTTTTGATAGCAGCGCGTGTCGAGTACGCTTTCAACCTTGAGTCCGGTCTTGGTGGTGGTTGCACCGATCAGCTCGACCACGGCAAGGCGGTCGATAAGCGGGCGACCGCGCCAGTTCTGTGTGATGTGGCAGAACAGCCGGTGCTCAATCTTGTTCCACTTCGATGTGCCTGGCGGATAGTGGTGGACGTGGATCATAAGCCCGGTCTCGTCGGCGAGCTTTTGCAATTCGAGTTTCCAGAGCCGCACGCGCGCGCCGTTCGAGCCGCCGCAGTCCGCCGTGATCGTCAGCTCTCGCGCCTGCCGATAGCGTTCTCGTCCCGTGCGTTCGAGCCAGCAGCGGATCGACGCCACCGCGAATTCGGCTGTGTCGCTGGTAATCCCGACGCTGACGAAGCCGGCATTGGCGGTCACATCATAGACGCCATAGGGCACGACCTTGCCGAGCTTCTTGTCCTCGAAGTCGTGCACATTCACGCGCTGCGGATCGCCCTTCGGGCGATAGTCGGTTCCACCGTTCTTGAAATTGCCGATCAACTCCTTCTTCTTCGTATCGACGGAGATGACGGGTTGTTGTCGGGCCTGCGCCGCAACGACTTTCGCGTTGATGTGTTCGAACTGGGCGTTGCGGTCGGGGTGGTGCGCGCCTTCATCCGCCTTGCGATTGGACTGGCGCGAGAACCCGAGCTTCACCAACTCCGTGCGCACCGTATCGGCGCTGATCGGATGTCCCATCTCGGTCAGCGCCGCCGCCAGCTTCTCCATGCTTTTCGAAACCCAGATCAGGGGCCGCATGGGATCGCCCAATGTCGCCGGCTCAACCAGGCGCTTGAGCGCGGGTACGAGCCCCGGGTCCTTTTCCGATACCGAGCGACGCCCACCTCCGGCACGACGAACCCGCCCCTTCGCCAGCGGCTCAGCGTTGAGGTCATCTTCGCCGCGATTGATCGTCGAGCGGGCAAGTCCGGTAATCTTCGAGACGAGCGCGAGACCGCCACGACCAGCGCTCCTCACCTCCGCCGCCGCAAAAAGCCGCCGCCCACGCTCGTCAAGCCGCGAGCCGACCGTGTTCCACCGCAGCCGAATCGCCGCCTCGTCGATCATGCGATCGACCTACGCCCGCTCGCCCCTCACCGGAATCCCCATCACATGAGTCATTCAGACGCACCACCACCCCGCCCCGCGATTCAGTTATTGTCCGAAGTGTCCTAAGTCGAGCCCAGCCCTCACCGCGCGCTCGGCGTCGTCCTCGTGCGCCTGCGGGTAGCCGAAGTAGGCCATGATGCCATCGCCCAAATATTGCGCCACGAATCCTTCGTAACGGGCTATGACGTCGGCGCAGCATCTCTGATAGGAGCGGACAATTTCACGCATGTCCTCGGGGTCGAGCTTCGATGCCAGCGCTGTCGAACCCACGAGATCGCAGAACATCACTGTCAGCTGGCGC
>DASZNX010000515.1:0-10076 GCA_035551075.1 Gemmatimonadales bacterium
CGTCGAGACAACGGCGCGCGCGGACCAGCTCGAGGCCGCCCGGGCGGCGTACGAGCGCGTCGGGCCGGTGGCGCACGCGGTGATCGATTATCTGCGCCAACAGCGCGCCGCGCTGACGGAGGGATGATGCGCGTGCTGCTCGCCGAAGACGACGCGGTGGCAGGACAAACTCTCACGGCGATTCTGTCCGCCCAGGGTCACGAGGTGACCGCGGTCGACAACGGCGTCGACGCGTGGGGCGTGTGGCAGGTCGCGCGGCATCGTGTGGTCGTATCGGACTGGCTCATGCCGGCGATGGACGGCATCGAGCTGTGCCGGAGAATCCGCGGTCAGCCGCCAGGGCCGTATACCTATTTCATGATGCAGACGATCCGCACCGGGCTCGGCAGCTTCCTCGAGGCGATGCAGGCAGGAGTGGACGATTTCATCACGAAGCCGATCGTCCCCGAAGAGCTCACCGCGCGCCTCAGGGTGGCCGAGCGCATCCTCGGCCTGCGCGAGGAGTTGATGACGCTCGAGGGATTGCTCGCGATGTGCAGCTACTGTAAACGCATTCGGGATACGGACGGCGCCTGGATATCGCTCGAGAAGTACGTCGAAGCCCGATCGAGCGCGCGGTTCAGCCACGGCGTCTGTGAGGATTGCTACGAGAAGTACCTTCGTCGTCAGGTGGACGGGGAGAAGGGTTAAGTCCGAAGCCATCCCGCTTTCGGGGTATGACGGCATGTGACGGGACGCGCTGAGATGTCGGAACGACACGAAGTCCGGGTGCGCGGGGCGAACTCCACGATTGTGTTCGTCGCCGACTCCGCGGATGGCCGCCTCATCATCCGGCAAGAACCTGCAGGGAAGGAAGCAGCGGAAGTTTGCTCCATCTCCCTCTCCAATCCTGACGAGCTGCGGGACTTCTTCAGCGGCCTCCAGCGTGTCGTCGCATCCCTCGGCGAGCCAGTAACAGGAGCTGCTCGCAAGCTGCCCGATCAGCCGCCCGTGCGTGGTGCGCGTCTGCCGCGCGCAGCGGAGGAGCAGGACCGGGAAGCCCTGGTTGCGCAGGCGCGGACCCGCAATCCGCAAGCGTTCGCGCCATGGACGCGTGAGGAGGAAGAGGAAATCCGGCAGCGGCACGCGCGGGGAGAGACGATTCAGGCGATCGCGCGCGCGCGCCGGCGTTCGCCGCGGGCGATCGAGCTGCGGCTGCAACGACTGGGCGTTTTGCCACCGGAATAGGCGCTGCGGCGCTGAGCAAGACTACCAATCGGGGCGGCGGGATTCGAACCCGCGACCTCCTGGTCCCAAACCAGGCGCGCTACCGGACTGCGCCACACCCCGGCTGACGATGTCCAATGTAGAATGACCAGTGATCAATGATCAATGGATTGTGATCATTGATCATTGGACATTCTGCGAAGCAGTACCTCGATCAGGGCTCGAAACGCCCGGCCGCGGTGTGAGACGCGGTGTTTGGCAGCCGCGGGAGCTTCACCGAAGGTCATTTGCAGGTCCGTCGAGTAGAACAGCGGATCGTACCCGAATCCACCGCTGCCCCGCGGCTCGGTCAGAATAAATCCTTCACAGGTGGCTTCGACGATCTCCGGCACGCTGCTGGGGGTCGCCAGGAACGCGATGACGCAGCGATAGCGCGCCGCGCGCCGCTCCTGTGGGACACCCGCGAGCTGCTCGAGCAGCAAGGCATTGTTCGCGGCATCCGTTCCGTCCAGCGACCAGCGCGCCGAGCGCGGCCCCGGCGCGCCGCCGAGCGCTTCGACTTCGATCCCCGAGTCATCGGCGACAGTCGGGAGACCGCCGCGGGTGCCGAAATAGCGCGCCTTGGCCACCGCGTTCTCAGAGTAGCTCGTGCTGCGCTCGAGATCCGCTTCGTCGGGCAGCGGTTCCATCAGCCGCTCGGCTGGGAAGGACAGTTCGAACGGGAGGCCGGCGAAGAGCTCGCGAATTTCGCGCATCTTGCCGCTGCTGCGCGTCCCCACGAGCAGCTTCATCAGCCGCGACGGAGCTTCTGGAGCAGACCCGTGGTGGACTTGTCCTTGACCAGCGGGACCCGCACCACGCGGCCGCCCCATCCCTCGACGTCGCTCGCGCCGACGATCGCGTCGGGCGCGTAATCGGCGCCCTTCACGAGCACGTCGGGTTTCAGCCGGCGAATCAGCTCGAGCGGCGTATCCTCATCGAACAGCACGACACAGTCCACCGCGGCCAGGGCCGCGATCAGTCGCGCGCGCTCGCTTTCCGGCACGATGGGCCGATCGGGTCCTTTGCCGAGACGGCGCGCGGAGACATCACGGTTTACGCCCACAATCAGCGCCTCCCCTTCGCCGCGCGCCGCTTCGAGCAGTGCGACGTGCCCGGTATGGAGCAGATCGAAGACGCCGTTCGTGAAGACGACCGTGCCCTGTGTCCGTCGCCAGACGGCTGCCGCCTCGGACGTGCGGATCTTCGCGGCGGTGTTCAGAGCGGCTGCGCGGTCCTGGGGTGGAAGGCGAAACTATGATTGAAGAACGGCAGCGACACCCACTCGCTGTAGCGCGACTCGATGACGATCTCGCGCGGCGAGGCATAGCGCTGGATCACGAGCTGGCGACCGCCGGCGGAGTCGGGAAGGCCGATTTCTTCGATCGCCGACTGGATCCGGCGCCGAATAGTGCCGTCGTCCAAACCCGGCGAGAGCCGCGCCTCCGTCTGCATTTCATCGAGCAGGCGGTAATAGCGGAAGTACACCTCGCCGATGTTGACGCCGTAATACAGCGCCGCCACCAGGATCAGCAGCGTCAACAGGCAGCCGCTCGAGCTGGCGCCGCGCCGCGAGAGGATCACCACTGTGACTGCGCCCCATCGACGATCTGCGTGACGAGTTTGTCGAGCGCGATCTTGCGGCCATTCTTGTCGGCGGGCGGCGTGTATTCGCCGTCGACCGTCAAGCCTTCGCCCTTCCAGACCGTCGTGCCGTCGTGCTGATTGACGATCTCGACGTTCACCGTGAGCTGCACCTTGCGCTTGGTCACGTTCACGGTGCCCTGCCCCGGTTGAATCGCGATCGGGACGTCGGGATCGTAGCGCACCACCCGGCCGTGGACGAGCGCGTCGGCGTTTTGCTCCGACGCTATGCGCAAGCCAAGCCGGCTTTCGAGCGCCTGGCGCACGGCCTCACTGACTTCCTGCGTCAGCGAGGGCTCGGATGTGTCGTTGTCGAAGGGAAGGATCGCGACGGTCTTGACGTTGGGAAGCGTCCCGCCGTGGAATCCGTAGATGCAGCCGGTGAGCCCCAGGCCTGCGGCGCTAACGACGACTGCGCCACAGAGCCGGCGGAATGACCGCCGCAGTGTCCACCGCCACCACCGTGAGCTCAAATCTGGCCGGGGCCTCCGGGAAGTCGACGCGTGCGTTCGCGGCGCGCTCCAATGAGTCGAGCTGCGAACGGCTGCGCGCCACCACCTTGCCACGCCGCCGCCATTCGGCCTCTAACATCGACTCGCGGCCCGCGCTGTCGGTCACGATATAGTCGAGCGTATCCTCGACCTGCGCGAATCG
Organism: Gemmatimonadales bacterium; assembly: GCA_035551075.1. Lineage (GTDB taxonomy): Bacteria > Gemmatimonadota > Gemmatimonadetes > Gemmatimonadales > GWC2-71-9 > 20CM-2-65-7. The sequence goes on from DASZNX010000515.1 coordinate 3,544, forward strand.
CCAGGCACTCCGCCGCCGGGTTGTGGGAGCGGAGGCCGCGGAGACCGTTGAGTCGAGTCGCGTCCCGAACACCGCCGCATCGCTCGCCGGCGGCCGGGTCATCCCGAACGCTGCCCAGAGCATGGGAATGGCGGGAACGAGAGAGCGAAAATTCTTCTCCGGATCCGCCCACGCCACCGAATCCCCGATCACCACCGCCGCTCCACTGCCCATACCCAGCGGACCGACGTAGTCGAAGCGCAGCGAATCCGGCGCCACGATCCGCGCCGTGCCCCGCCCCGCGTATTTCACCCGCGCGTCCTGATAATGCCACCGAAAGCGAATCAGCGTCGGCGTGCGCGGGAGCAGCGCGCGGGTCCACGCGAGCGCGCTGTCTCGACTCGCCGGCCCGAGCGCGACAGGGATCAGCGGCGCGAGCGTATGCCCCGGGCACGCCGCGAGCAGCGCACAGGCGGCAATGTAGGAAACGGAGCGTTTCCCGGTCAATAGTTGAAGCCAAAGAAGAAGTCCACGAAGCGATGAGCGGCGGAGCTCGTGGGCAGTCCATAGAACTGAATGTCCTGCTGTGCCGAAATGAATCGATAGCCCATGTCGAGCCGGAGCACGAGCGGTGGACCGATCGGCATGCGCAGGCCCAAACCCGCGGAGCCGAGCACCGGGCGATTCATGGACGCCTCGGTCCAGGCACGCCCATAGTCGAGGAAAAAGGCGCCCTGCACGCCCGGGAAGCGCGCGGCGCCGAAGGGGAATCCGATCGTCAGGAAATCGAGAATGGGGAACCGGTATTCGGCGTTGAACAGCCACGCCCGTGTGCCGGCGATGTAGCCGTAATTGGGATACCCGCGCAGTCCCCACGAACCGCCGATGTTGACGCTGCGCGGCCGTTCGCCGCCCGAGACGTATCCCTGGACGCGCACCGCGAGTGCCGTGTGCATCGACGTCCGCAAATACTTCCGCACGTCGCCCGACAACAACCACGAGTCGAACCGTCCGTTGCTCAAGTCGTTCACCAGCCCGCCGGTGAAGTTGTAGCGCTCGCCGTCGATCGGTCCGGTTTCCAACCAGAGCGTGTTGTCCTTGACGTACGACAGGTAGTTGGAGGCGAGGACACCGACCCGATGCGGCTCGACCAGTCCGCTCGTGAACAGATCGTAGCGGTCGGAGTGCTCGAGGCGGTATTCCGCCACGATTCGCCGGTACCGGTTGAGCGGATAGCGAACCTGCCCGAAGACGCCGTAGGAGGTCTCCTGGAACGGCGTGCTGAAGTCCCCCTCGTAGAACAGCCCGCGCTGGCGGAACGCGCCGAAGCCCCAGTTGATGCGGCGCGACTGATTCAGGTAAAACGCGGTGCCGTTGACGTTGTCGAGCAGGCTGCCGAATCCCGCGCCCTGAAATGACGAGACCGTAAAAAACAGCAAGTGATCCGACAGCAGATCGCTGAACATGAAGATCGCGCCCTGCGCGCCGCCGAGTCCGGGCGCGACCATGGCGTCGCCCGCGGCGAAATCGAGACTGAGCCCGCGGTCATAGGAAGTCGCATCGGCGCGCGCATATTGCGGATGCGAGAGCTCGCCCCACGTCCATGACGCCGGCTGCAGGCTGTCACTCGGCGCAAGCGCGAACGTGCTCGACGAGTCTTCGACCGGAGGCGCGACATAGATGTTGAAGCTCATATCCGCGAAGCCGCCGAACAGCAGGCCGCCGTGCTCTCCCGGCACCCATTGCGGATCGAAGGCCCCGTTCATGGTCCGCATCTCGCGCCGGCCCGTGCCCCGCAGATCGATCGAATAAATCTCGAACATGCCCTCGCGATCGCTGGCGAAGTAGATGCGCGCCGACCCGCTTGAATCGACCGGCCCCCAGCGGGGTGTCTCGTCACGCCAATCGCCGTACGTGAGATAGCGGATCTCCCCGGAGGCGATGTCGAGCGCAAACAGATTGTGCGCGCCCGTGCGCCCAAAGGCGGTGCGATCCGACGAGAACACCACCGTCTTCCCATCCGGACTCACCGTGGGATCGATGTCTTCATACCGATCGGACGTGAGCCGCTGCAGGTGCCCGGCAACCGCTCCTGAATCGGTGCCGTCTTTCAACCAGAGCCGATAGAGGTCGGAGTAGCCGGAGATGGACAGCCCGCTGAACACCACGCTCTTGCCGTCCGGCGCCCAGGCGGGCGACAGGATCGAAACGAGCTCCGGAAACTGGTACCGCGCGACCACGCGCGATTTCTTTAAGTCCCAAAAGAACAGCGCATCGCGCTCCGAATACTTGCTGCTGAACGCGGCGATGCCATCGTGACTCACGTCCATGCGCGATTCGAAGAAATGGAACGACTCGAATTGCTCGCTCCGCTCACCTTCCACGACGGGTCGACGGGTGCGCCCCTCGAGGCTCTGCGAGTAGATCGTGGTATAGCCCCGCGCCGGCGAGAAGAAGAGGAACGATGGCGTCGAGTCGCCCGGCAGCATGTACGCGGTCGGCTTGATCGCCAGGTCCGTCAGCCGGTGCGCCGTAATCGCGAGCGGCGGCTGAGTCGCGACGACCGGGTAATAGCGCTGCCGCATCCAGTACTGCCATTCCTCCGAGAGCTGGCCCATCGTGCGACCATAGACGCCATGCAGCGCCGCTTCGAACGACGAGTACTTCCAGATGTCGCCGTACAACTCGACAATCCGCCATTCACCGTAATGCTCCGCGAGGAACCGGTGGATGATCCCGCCGAGCGGGTACACCAGTCCCCCGTAGGCGTACTCGAGGTCGGCCAGGGTGGGCAGCCGGCCCGAAATCGTCATGTCCCGGAGGAACATCTCGTCGCGACTGTCCTCACCGGCCGAAAAGAATTCGGCCATCCCCTCGGTCCACCAGAGCGGGAGCCCCACCTGCCGGAAGCGTGGATAGCGGCCGAAGGTTTGCGCGGCGAGGCTGAGCTGAAAGACGTGCACCAGCTCGTGGCGGATTGTGTGCCGAAACTCGGAATAGCTGCCGCGGAACGGGAGGGCGACGCGCCGCTTCAAGAACTCCGTGACGCCGAGGAGGCCTTCGGGCGGAATGAAGGGCAGGACGTTGGTCTGCTCGAAATCGGTGTGCGAGGCGTAGACGATCAGCGGGATGCGGCGTTGCACGGCGTGGTTGAGGCGGCGCTCGAGCGAGTCGTAACTCTCTTCGGCGTAGGCGAGCGCCACGCGTCCCAGCTCTTCCTCTTCCGGATAGTAATACAGATCGACGTGCTCGCCGCGCAGCACACGCCAATCGAAATGGCGGTACTGGATTTTGTTTTGACCGAAATAGCCGTACTGGGCGGCGGCCGTGCCGGCGCAGACGGTGACCAGAAACAGCGTGAGGAAACTCGCCTTCATCTATGAATGCTCCTGATGCGATCGCCCTGCCCGATCGCATCGAGTATCGGAACACCAGCGACGATCCGGCCAAACACCGTGTACGTCCCATCCAGCTGCGGCTGCGCGGAGTGCGTGATGAAGTACTGGCTGCCGCCCGTGTCGGGACCCGACAACGCCATCCCGACCGTTCCCACGTTGTAGCGTACCGGGTTGATCTCGTCACGCACCACGAATCCCGGACCACCCCAGCCGTCGCCCCGCGGATCACCGTCCTGGACCACGAAGTTCGGGACGACGCGATGCCAGCGCAGGCCATCGAAGAAGCGCCGCTCGACCAGGTCGAGAAATGCCGCGACGGTGATGGGCGCTTCCGTCGGGAGCAACTCTATCTCCAAGATACCGCGATCAGTCTCCAGAAAAATGTGAGGATTGTTGCCTGTGAATCCGGGCGCAAGCCACCGTCGGGCAATGTCGCGATAGTCCGCCATGGTTCGACCGGTAGCAAGGGGCGTGACGGGGCCCCAGGCATCGCGGACGTCGGGCATGGTGTCCGCGGCGAGGCGCCGCACCAGATAGTCTTCGGGCCGCGGGACGGCCGACACGAACCTGGCCGCGACTCGTACGCGGCCGCTCGCCGAGGAGGCCGCGATAGCGCCCAGGGCCGCGACGGCAGACAGGCGGGCGTCGTTGAACGGGTCACCCTGGGCTCGGCCGTAGGCGGCCACGAGCAGGTCCACATCATTGATATCCGGACGCCGGCCGAGCAGATCGGCCGCCACACTGCGCACCGCGGGATCCGCATGGGTGAGCAATCCGCGCGCCTGGCGCAGCAGCGCCGTATCGGCTGCCGGAACGATGCGCTGCAATGCCTGGAGCGCCTGCGCCACCACGCGTCCGTCCGGGTCCGTGAGCTGAGCTTCGAGGTGGTCGCGGGCATGCGCCGCTCCATAGACCTCCGCGGCGACAGCGCGCCAGCGCCAATCGGCGTCCGTCGCCAGCGGTGTAACGGCCGCGACGCCGGCCGCGCTGTCCGCTTGCGCCAGCGCGATCAGTGCCTGCCGCCTCAGCGCGAACACGCTGTTCGCGAGCCGCGGCCGCAGCGCGGCGATGGCAGCCGAGCCGCGCAGCACGCCCAGCGTCGTCTCCGCCTGGACGGCGACCCCGATGTCACGATCGGCGAGGAGCGGCGTCACCGCCGCGACCACGCTCGAGTCGTGAAATGACGCGAGCGCGCGTGCCGCGTTGATGCGGACGCGCGCGTCGGCATCGGTGAGCAACGCCCGTAATCCATCGATCGTGGCGCGCGGATCGAGTTTGGCGCTGTCCAGTAGCGCTTTGCTCACGCCGCGCGCCGCGATGGCACGCACCTGGACATCCTGGTCGCCGAGCGCACGGATCAGCGCAGCCGCGCCGGCAGGCGCGTGGAGCCGGGCGAGAGAAAAGAGAGCGGCGGCGCGCGCGCCCGCATCCGTGGCATCGGCAAAGCGCACGAGGTCGCGGACAGGTGCCCGGCGGGGGCCGACACGCCACGCCTCGAGCAGCGCCTGATCCACGACGCGCGAGGGCGAAGCGGGAGAGCCGCTCGCGAGGATTTCGCTCAGCGCGCGCGCACCGTCTTCCTCGCCGATCTTGGCGATGGCCGTCACCGCTTCGAGCTGTGGCGGTCCAATGTCCGCGATCGCCACCGCCCCCACGATCCGTTGCAGCGCAGGAATCGCGCGCGGGTCCTTCAAGAGTCCCAGGGCGAACGCGGCGGCCGCCTGCACGCCGCCGACTGAGTCCGTCAGCACGGGGATCAGCACGTCGACCGCTTCGGGATCGCCGATTCGGCCGGCTGCGAGCGCTGCTTGCCGGCGGACGTTGGAATTGGGATTCGTGAGCCCTTCCCGCAGCACGGCCGCATCGAAGCGCCGCGCATCGGCGGCGGCAAGGAGCGAGGCGAGCAGCCCGATGGTGGACTCGTCGAGGCTTCCCGGTGTCGGCTGTTGTGCCGCCGCGGCCGTGATCGCGCCGGCGGATGCTATAAGAAGAAGGAAAGGGACGGCCCTAGAGGCGAACCGGGTCTGCCGTGGGTTCGAGCAGCTCACGCACGTGCTCCGGAATACGCGATAACGCTTGCTGTTGATCGAGAGCGATCAGCGCCGTTTCCCCGGTCGCGAGCAGCTCGTCGGTGGCGGCGCGCTCGATCGCATATCCGAAGATCACGCGCCGTGAGGCGAGATCCCGCACCCAGCAGCGGACGCGAATGATATCATCATAGCGCGCCGGCCGGCGGTACCGAATGCGCACGTCGGTCACGGTCAGATAGGTCCCCTCGCTCTCCAGCTCCTTGTAGGACATGCCGCGCTCGCGCATGTGCTCCGTGCGCGCCATGTCCATCCAGATGAGATAGTTCGCGTGGTACACGAAGCCCATCTGATCTGTTTCGGAGTAATTGACGCGGTGTAAGACCGCGCTGATTACTGGAGGATTATTCCCCGTAGGGGATCCAGATGTTCTTCACTTCCGACGCGTGGCGCAGGAACTCGCGTCCTTCACCGTGCCGCGGATCGAGCCAATCCCGTCCGAGACTCGTCGCCCACGTCCGCTTCATGTTGGCGGCAGACGCGAGCTCGACGGCCTTCACCCCGGCGGCAGTCCCCCAGTACCACATTCCGTCCACATCATCATGCTCGGCGAGCACCTGCGCCAATGCATCCTTGGACCCGGTGATGACGTTGATCACGCCGTCCGGGACATCGGACGTTTCGAGGACGGTGTAAAACTCGGTCGCCGCGAGCGGCATGGGCTCGGACGGAATCACGACGACGGTATTGCCCACCGCGATTGCCGGCGCCACCAATGACACGAAGCCGAGGAGCGGGAATTCATCGGGTGCGGCGATGCCGAGCACACCGACCGGCTCATTCATCGCCAGCGTGACGCCACGGATGGGCGTGTGGTGCACGGCACCATCCCATTTGTCCGCCCAAGCCGCGTACGTGAAGAGACGCGAGATGCTCGCCTCGACTTCCTCACGGCCAACGCGCGCTGCGAATTCGTGGCCCCGAGTCGCAAGGTTCTCCGCAATGAAATACAGAATCTGCGCGCGCGTGTGACCATTGCCCCGGCCCCATCCGGCCGCGGCATGCGCCGCTTCGACGGCATTGCGAATGTCCTTTCGGTTGCCTTCCGCGACCTCACCCAGCACGCGAC
>DASZNX010000516.1:0-1767 GCA_035551075.1 Gemmatimonadales bacterium
GGGCGGCTGTGCGGCGAGCTCGGGCGGATGCTGTCAGCCCGATGCCGACACGGTGGAGGCTGGCAGATTCCAGCCGGAAATACTGACGTCCGGAGAATTGCCGTGCAGTTGCGATTGTGCGTACGAGATGCGGATCGTCTGCGACTCTCCGGGCCACAGCGTAATGTCGTTGTCGCTGTAGGTGACCGGGCGGATCTCATTGTCCGGCAGGGATAGCGGCCCCGTAGGCGGGCACTGCGAGTCCGGGCAGTCGCGTCGCAGATCCGCGCGGAGCAGGAATGCGACCGTGTTTCCGGTGTTCGTGAGCGTCACATCGGTGAACCGGTTGTTCCCGGTGCCGCCCGTAGCCGTTTTCGTCGCCACGGTCGCACGCGGAAGGCTCTGGAGCTGGGTCAGGTCTGCGTACGGCATCGTGGCGGGCGATGCGTCGCCGTTTGGAATCGAGACGTCATGCTGCGTCGAGAGCCAGTAGACGTTGCGGTCCACGGCATGCCCGTTTTGCCGGAGGATCAGCTCGATGAAGTAGGTCTTCGCCGGCTGCGGTGGAGTCGTGGCGGCCGGCACGTTCGGGGTGATCACGGCGTTCTGCACGCCCTGGCTGGGAAGCGCGATGTTCGAGGCCGTCTGGTCATCGAGAACGCTCCCGTCAAACCCGTAGACCTTGGACTCAACCGATAGGCCCGACTGCGTCGTGCCCGAGAGGTTGTCGACGGTGACGGTGTTGTTGTCGTACGCGTAGAGCACGTGCAGGGTCTTGTTCGCCTCCTGTGCGCCGAAGTAACTGCCCGCTTGGTCGTAGTCGTTGTTGTAGAGGGCCCACAGCAGCGTCGGCCAGCCCTTGTTCAGCTGCCAGTAGTCGATGCCGGTGGAGGGCGTCGGGGTGTTGGCCGAGTGATCGATGTACGCCTCGAAGATCGCTCGCTGGGTCTCATAGTTGAGCGCCTGCGATTCCTCCACCCATTGGCCGAGGCCGAGGCCCTCTTCGCCGCTCAGCGCGACGGGGGTGGGCCCGCTGAGCGTGACGCCTGAGGCGGTCGCGGTGGCCGGCTGTGAGAGCGTCAGCGACGCCGGGCCACCGCTGACGCTCGTGGCGTTGACGATGGCGGGCTTGGAGATCGTCCACGTGCTGCCGTTGATCGCGGTAATCGTGCTGCCGCCCGGGAACGGATTGGGGCTGACGATGCTGGTGATCTGCTGCCCGACCGCGAAGGTGCCCGCGGTCACATTCACGTTGGTGATCGTGTTCGAGCCCGCGGTGATGTTGCCCGTCGCGGCGGCGAGCGTCAGCGAGGTGATCGTGGTCCCCGATGGAATCCCCGCGCCGGTGACCGGCTCGCCGACGAGGAAGGTGCTGTTCAGGCCGCTGGTGAGCGACACGTTCGAGATCGTGGATGACCCGCTCGTGGTGTCGCCAGTCGCCGTGGTCGGCTTAGGCGTCCACGGGCCGTAGCGCGCGGTGAGCGCCTTGTCCTCGTTCTGCAGCCCACCGAACTGGTAACCGCCATCGTTGTTCGCTTCATCGGGATCGTTGTGGTAGATCTGCGCATTTGGATCTTGCCAGAGCTGCGCGAGGTCGTCGGCAGACAGGAAGCGGTTCAGCGAGTCGAGCGTGGGGACCGTGTCTCCAGGGCTGGCCTCGCTGTCGAACCCCCAGGCCCCGCCGACGTTGGTGCGTGTCGAGTCGGATGGGTCGAAGTGGGTGGTGTCGTACCAGTAGGCGGGCGGTGCCCAGTTGTAGGGGCCCTCCTTCTCCCCCGACGGGCCGAG